>DATHUM010000028.1:0-7141 GCA_035462225.1 Jiangellaceae bacterium
GCCGATCCCGACACGAAACGTCGCGGCAGCCTACGCGCGGGCATTCGCGCCGTACGGGGTTCGCCGCGGGCGATGCTCGGCATGGGCGCAGTTGTGGCCGCGCACACGGTGATGGTGTCGGTGATGGTCATGACTCCTATCCACATGGACCACGGGCAGGCCTCGCTGTCGGTGATCGGACTGGTGATCAGCGTTCACATCGCCGGCATGTTCGCCTTCTCGCCGGTGATGGGCTGGCTGGCCGACCGAGTGGGCCGGTTGCCGGTGATCGCAACGGGCGGGATCGTGTTGCTGGCGGCGGTCGCCTTGGCCGGCACGGCGCCCGAGGGCCACTCGGCAGGGTTGACCGCCGGACTGTTCCTACTGGGGCTCGGCTGGTCGGCCTGCCTGGTGGCCGGCTCGACGCTGCTGTCCGAGTCGGTGGCGATCGAGGAGCGCCCGGTGGTCCAGGGTTCGTCCGACCTGCTGATGGGCCTCGCGGCGGCCGGTGGGGGCGCGATCGCCGGTCTCGTGGTGGGTCGGCTCGGGTACGGCGTCCTCAACGCGGGCGCCTCCGTGCTCGCCGTGGTGCTGCTGGCCGCGGTTGCGGTGACGGCTTCACGGGCGGCGCAGGCTCGGCGTGTCGCGGCCTAGTTCGAACGTCCGTTCGTTCTACTATCCACACCTAGGGAGAGCGATCGGAGTTGTCCACAGATGGAGATCAGGCTCTCGAACTCTGTCAGTGGCAGCGCGTAGCGTCCTCGAGTGACAACAAGACGACCAACGGGCCGCGCGGCGGTCCACAAGCCCCAGGTGGTATCCATGGCAGCTCCCGCAGACCGCGAGAAGGCCCTCGAGACAGCGCTCGCGCAGATCGAGCGTGCTTATGGCAAAGGCTCGGTCATGCGTCTCGGCGACGAGCAGCGCATGCCGGTCGATGTGATTCCGACCGGGTCGATCTCGCTGGACATCGCGCTCGGCGTCGGCGGACTTCCACGCGGACGGGTGGTGGAGATCTACGGTCCGGAGTCGAGCGGTAAGAGCACGCTGGCGCTGCACGCTGTCGCACACGCGCAGAAGGCGGGCGGCACCGCGGCGTTCATCGACGCCGAGCACGCCCTCGACCCCATCTACGCCGAAGCCATCGGAGTCGACCTCGGCGATCTGCTGGTCTCCCAGCCCGACACGGGTGAGCAGGCGCTCGAGATCGCCGACACGCTGATCCGCTCGGGCGCGATCGATGTCGTGGTGATCGACTCGGTGGCCGCGCTCGTTCCCAAGGCCGAGATCGAAGGCGAGATGGGCGACAGCCACGTGGGGCTGCAGGCCCGGCTGATGAGCCAGGCGCTGCGCAAGCTCACCGGTGCGATCAGCCAGTCCCGGACGACGGCCATCTTCATCAACCAGCTCCGGGAGAAGGTCGGCGTCATGTTCGGCTCGCCGGAGACGACCACGGGTGGCAAGGCGCTGAAGTTCTACGCATCGGTCCGCCTCGACGTCCGGCGTATCGAGACATTGAAGGACGGCACCGAGGCGGTGGGCAACCGCACCCGAGTCAAGGTCGTGAAGAACAAAGTGGGCCGGCCCTTCCGGCAAGCCGAGTTCGACATCCTTTACGGCGAGGGCATCAGCCGTGAAGGTGGCTTGATCGACATGGGTGTCGAGCACGGCTTCGTACGCAAGTCCGGCGCCTGGTACACCTACGAGGGCGACCAGCTGGGGCAGGGGAAGGAGAACGCCCGCAAGTTCCTCAAGGACAACCCCGACCTCGCCGACGAGATCGAAAAGAAGATCAAGGAGAAGCTCGGCGTCGGTCCTCGGGTGGACGATCCGGTCGTTGAGCCGCCGGTCGATTTCTGAGCCCGCAGTAAGACGTCTCGACCTCGCCAGGAGGGCAATGCCGACTGTGGGTGGACGCAGGCGCCGCCGGCCGGCCGACGCGCGGGACGATGGTCCGGTCGGTGCACTGCACGACGGGTCGGCCAGTGACGAGCCCGACGCTGACCCCGAGAACGTGGCCCGGGCCATCGCACTGCGTAAGCTCGCCGCTGCGCCGCAGACTCGTGCACAGCTGGACGATGCGATGGCCCGCCGGGGTGTTCCGGCAGACGTCCGAGATCGGGTCCTCGATCGGTTCGACGACGTTGGATTGATCGACGATGCGATGTTCGCCCGGATGTGGGTCGAGTCCCGCCACACCGGTCGCGGGCTGGCCAAGAAGGCGCTCGCGCACGAGTTGCGGCGCAGGGGGGTCGATTCGGCTCTCGTCGACGAAGCCGTGGCCCAACTCGCGCCCGAGCAGGAGGAGACCACGGCGCGGGCGCTGGTGGCCCGCCGACTCCCCTCGACCCGTGGGCTCGACGCCGCGACCCGAACTCGGCGACTTGCCGGGATGCTCGCTCGCAAGGGGTATCCGGCGGGGTTGTCCTTCCGCGTCGTGCGGGAGGCGCTCGAACGCGAGGGGGTCGACGAGGCCGAACTTCCGTCCGAAGACGCCTGGTGAGAGCACATCGATCCGTTGCCCGCGTCCAGTTGGATCACGGCAACACATGCCCAGGTGGCCTTCGTCCGGACGTCGCGTTGAGAGCAAAGGTCTCGATTTTGTAACGCTGACACCTTGACCGACAACGGCTCGCCCTCGTAGCCTCAATGGTCAAGAAGATGTCCGCTACCGCGGATCCGCATACAACACGACACACGTAACTACCCCGCAACTACTCCGGTCACCGACCGGTAGGTGACATTAGGTCCTGGCTACTGGCCGGGCCGGAGCTGACGCTTTCCCGCGTCGGCGCGATCGCCCGCACCCAGCGGGCTACTTGCGCATACGCGGGTGGCGCCCCAGCCAGTGGGCTTGGCAACCCGGCGGCTGGGGTGTCACGACGGCGCACCGGCGCGGTGCCCTCGAGGTGTCGCCGCGGCACGCGGTAACGGACGCGATGAGAAGACGTCCGCGTGCGGGCGACGACATAGAGGAGCCGACCGATGGAAAGCGCAATCACAGCCGTATTCCTGGTCGTCGGCCTCGTTCTGGTGGCGGCCGCGCTCGGTGTGGTCGCATGGATCCTTCTTCGGCGTCCCGGCTCGATGCGCCAGGCCGCGGACCAGTTGCTTGCCGACGCTCGGCTGGAAGCCGAGCAGCTGCGCAGCCAGGCTCGGGACGAAGCCGACCGATTGCGCCAGCAGGCCGCGCAGTTGGTCGATCACGCCAAGGCCACTAGAGACGAGGCCGAAGCCGACATCAGGGCGATGCGCGACGACCTCAAAGATCTTCGGTTGGACCTCGAACGCCGGGAGAACCGGTTGAGCGAGCGCGAAGAGCGGCTCGACACGGACGAACGGACCCACAATGAGCGCGTCGCCGCGCTGGCCGAACGTGAGGTCACGCTCGAGCAACGGTCAAGAGAGCTCGACCAGCTGGAAACGCACCGAAGGCAGATCCTCGAGCGCACTGCCGAGTTGACCGCGGAGCAGGCCAAGGCCGAACTCGTGGCGGCGGTCGAGGCGCAGGCCAAACGCGAGGCCGCGATGCTCGTTCGCGACATCGAGCGGGAGGCCCAGGAGCAGGGTGACGCCCGCGCCCGCGAGATCATCACCCTGGCGATCCAGCGGCTCGCCTCCGAGCAGACCGCGGAGTCCGTGGTATCGGTGCTGCACTTGCCGGCCGACGAGATGAAGGGCCGCATCATCGGCCGCGAAGGGCGCAACATCAGGGCCTTCGAACAGGTCACCGGGGTCAACCTGATCATCGACGACACGCCGGAGGCGGTGCTGCTCTCGTGTTTCGATCCGGTGCGCCGCGAAGTCGCGCGGCTCACCCTCGAAGAGCTAGTGCTGGACGGGCGGATCCACCCGCACCGCATCGAGGAGCAGTACGAGTTGAGCAAGGCCGAGGTCGAGCGCCTCTGCGTGCGGGCCGGGGAGGACGCCCTGGTCGATGTCGGGCTGACCGACTTCCATCCCGACCTGGTCGCGTTGCTCGGGCGACTTCGATATCGAACCTCCTACGGCCAGAACGTGTTGAAGCACCTGGTCGAGTCAGCGCACATCGCCGGGATGATGGCAGCCGAACTCGGTATGGAAGTGCCACTGGTCAAGCGATGTGCACTTCTTCACGACGTCGGTAAGGCGCTCACTCACGAGGTCGAAGGCAGCCACGCGATCATCGGGGCGGAGATCGCCCGCCGGTACGGCGAGCACGAGGACGTCGTGCACGCCATCGAGGCGCACCACAACGAAGTCGAGGTCCGGACCATCGAGGCGGTGCTGACTCAGGCGGCCGATGCCATCTCGGGCGGGCGGCCGGGAGCGCGGCGTGAGTCGCTGGAGGCCTACGTCAAGCGGCTCGAACGCCTCGAGGAGATCGCCAAGAACCACGACGGTGTCGAGAAGGTGTTCGCCATGCAGGCCGGCCGCGAGATCCGTGTCATGGTGTTGCCGGAGGTGGTGGACGACCTGGCCGCGGGAGTGCTTGCCCGCGACATTGCCAAGCAGGTGGAAGAGGAGCTCACCTATCCCGGCCAGATCCGGATCACGGTCGTCCGCGAATCCCGAGCCACCGAGTTCGCCCGCTGACGTTCGATCACGTTCAGCAGGCGTATCCCTGCCGTACCAGGCGCGTGCGGGTGGTACGGGGCCGACAAGCCTGGTGGGCGGCCCAGAGCGCCGGATCAATAGGCCGCGGCATCAGTCCGATCCGAGCGGCGGCGGGTTCGCCGCGCCGAGGACCGGCTCGAGAGTCGATGTCCACGCCGCCTCCCACCGGCCGTCCTCGGCGACGGTCGCGAGCACCTCGGTCACGAGCGAGCGCAGATCATCGTCACCCTTTCGCAGCCCGATGCCGTAGTTCAGCGGCTCGAAGTCGGTGTCGCCAATGCGCAGATGAGAGGTCGCCTCGGCGGCCAGGGCCAGGTCCGGTGCGAGGACAGTGTCGACACTGCCATCCACGAGCGCATCGGTGCAGTCCTGAACGGTACCGACGACGGTGGCGGCCGGCACGAGGTGGCCGATCTCCGCGGTGGCGCAGACCCGCTCGTCCGCGGCGGACCCGCCCAACGTCGCCACCCGTCCAACGTGGTAAGGGCCGGCGAAGTCAACGATCTCTAGGCTGCGCTCGGTCATCGGCATCGCGGCGATCACCAGATCGACGTGGCCGTCTTCGATCAGCCGCTCATGGTTGAGCGCATCGGTTTGCACCCAGCTGATCTCGTGAGCTGCGATTCCCAGCGCTCCGGCGATCATCTTGCCGAGTTCTGCCTCGAAGCTCACCGGCACGTT
Organism: Jiangellaceae bacterium; assembly: GCA_035462225.1. Taxonomy (GTDB): domain Bacteria; phylum Actinomycetota; class Actinomycetes; order Jiangellales; family Jiangellaceae; genus JASLBX01. Next base: position 5,257 of record DATHUM010000028.1, read on the forward strand.
GTCTTCGTCGACGTCGTTGCCGGTGATGCCGATCGTGATAGTCCGGGCTGCCGCCAGCTGGGCCGGTGTACTGTGCGGCGCGAAATCGGTGGCTCCGACGTCGAGGAGGTTCGGATCCGGCTCCGGCGCGCAGCCGCTGAGTCCCGCCGTCAGGACCAGGAGCAGGCCGCCGAGCCGTCGCATGTGCACCGCGGAATTCTGGCACATCGGACACCCGGATGTGGACGGCGTATAGCGATGCGAAGCCGGGATGGGTTTGCTTGACGTACGTCGTACGCGTTACGCCGGCCCGCCGGAGGGCCGAACAGGACGCGTCCGCGGCGGGTAGCCGCGTCCAGTGAGCCTCCGCGTCAGGGTGCCGCCTCCACGCCGCTCACCTGGCCGCCGACCGGCTCTGCGGCCTTGGCGACCCCGCCGGCTGCCTTCGGGCTTCCGCGACGTTCCAGCCACACGGCCAGACGCGAAAGGCTGAAGTTGATCGCAATGTAGATCGCCGCACCGACGACGAAGAACTGGAACCAGTAACGCTGGCCGAAGAACTGCGTGTTGGTCTGAACCCTTCGCAGCAGCTCGGCGTACCCGATGATGAACCCCAGCGAGGTGTCCTTCAGCAAAACCACGAGCTGGCTTATCAGCGACGGCAGCATGCGGCGGACCGCCTGCGGCAGCAGGATCGTGAACAGCGTCTGTGTCCGCGTGAGCCCAACTGCGTACGCAGCCTCGGTCTGCCCTATGGGCAGCGAGACGAGGCCGGCCCGCAGGATCTCGGCCATGACGGCACCGTTGTAGATGGTCAGGCCAAAGACGACGCCCCAGAAGATCGGTAGGCCGAGCGCCACGACGCCGAAGAACATCAGCAAGACGACCGGGATACCTCGGAAGAACTCGATGACGGCGGCAAACGGCAGCCGCACGGCGAAAGTGAGAGACGTGCGGCCGATGGCGAGCACGAGACCGGCCGCGAGCGCGAGGATGGCGGCGATTCCTGCCGCCTGCAACGTCGCGCCGATACCTGTAACGAGAAGAGAGCGCCAGACGTCGGAAGCGGTCTGGCCCTGCGGCGGATCCCAGAAGACTTGCCAGCGCTCAGCATCCCATTGACCGCGCGAGTCGAGTTCGCGATACGCAAGGTACAGCAACCCGACGATGACGACCGTGCCTATGAGCGAGTAGATCAGGGTCCGTCGCCGCGCGCGTGGGCCCGGGTAGTCGTACAGAACGGAGGTCATCGTGCGAACGCCACCTTCCGCTCGACGTACCCGGCAAGGATTCCGGCCGGAATGGTGATGGCCAGGTAGCACACACCGACCCCGATCAGTACGGCTATCACGTCGGCCGGGTTGGCGTTGGCGAGCCGACGCGCGACGCCGAAGAGCTCGGCCACGAAGAACCCACCCGCGACCGAACTGTTCTTCGTCAACGCGATGAAGATATTGATCAGCGGTGGGACGACGGACCGGAGGGCCTGGGGAAGGATGATCAGGCGGAGCATGCCGCCGAAGGTGAGCCCGATGGCCCGTGCCGCTTCGGTTTGACCGGTACCGACGCTGTTGACGCCCGAGCGTACGGCCTCGCAGACGAAAGCCGCCGTATACGTGGACAACGCGAGAACGGCGGAGGTGAAGAACGGAACAATCAGGCCGACTTGTGGCGCGACGAAGACGAAGAAGATGAAGACCAGCGTGAGCGGCGTATTGCGGACTATTTCGACGTACGCCGCGCCAAAGAGTCGCAGAGGTGGCGACGGCGAAACTCGAAATGCCCCCAGCACCGTCCCGACGACTAGCGCAATGGCTGCCGAGATCAGCGTCAGACTCAGTGTTGTCCGGAACCCCACCCAGTAAAGGTCGAGGCTGTCGAAGATGGCCTCCACGCGTCACGCCCC
>DATHUM010000029.1:0-9043 GCA_035462225.1 Jiangellaceae bacterium
GACGGCGGCGGCTTCGGAGGCTTTGACTTCTAGCCTCGGGCAGCTCAGCGGCGATGTAGCCGGCGCGCGGCCTCGGCGATCGAACCGGACAGCGACGGGTAGACCGTGAACGAGTGGGCCATCTGATCGACGGTCAGCGATGCATCCACCGCCACTGCGATCGGATGGATCAGCTCGCTGGCGCGCGGTGCGACAACCACGCCGCCGACGATGATGCCCGTACCCGGGCGGCAGAACAGCTTGACGAACCCGTCGTAAATGCCCTGCATCTTCGCCCGCGCATTGGTCGCGAGCGGCAACATGATGGCACGGGCGTCGATTGCGCGCGCGTCTACGGCTTCCTGGCTCCAGCCCACGGTGGCGATCTCCGGCGCGGTGAACACGTTGGCCGAGACGGTCTTGAGGTCCAGCGGAGCGACCGCGTCGCCCAGCGCATGCCACATCGCGATCCGGCCCTGCATGGCCGCCACCGACGCCAGCATCAACACACCAGTGCAGTCACCGGCGGCGTAGATCCCGCGGCCGGACGTCCGCGACACCTTGTCCACGGCCACGAATCCGTGCTCGTCCAGCTTCACGCCCACATGCTCCAGGCCGAGCCCCTCGGAGTTAGGCACCGATCCGACCGCCATCAAGCAGTGCGAGCCCTCGACCGTCCGGCCGTCTTCCAGCGTCACCGTCACGCCGTCGCCGGACCGGCGAACGGTAGCCGCGCGCGACCGGCTGAGCACGGTGACGCCTCGCCGCGCGAATACCTCTTCCAGGACATGGGCGGCGTCGGCGTCCTCACCGGGCAGGACGCGGTCACGCGACGATACGAGAACGACGTCCGAGCCCAGGGCGTCGTAGGCGCTGGCGAACTCGGCCCCGGTCACGCCGGACCCCACGACGATCAGCCGCTCGGGCAGTTCGTCCAGGTCGTAGACCTGCTCCCAGCTGAGGATGCGCTCGCCGTCCGGCGTCGCCTCGGGCAGCACCCGCGGGCGCGCTCCAGTGGCGATCAGTGCGACTTCGGCGGTGAACTCCTCGGTACGGCCGTCTGGGGATTCGACGACGACCCGGTCCCCCGGGGCCAATCTGCCTGTTCCGCGGACGATCTGGATGCCGGCCTTCTCCAGCGTCGCCGTTGTGTCGGCGGATTGCGCCGCGGCAAGCGACCTCACCCGGGCGTTGACCGCGCTCAGGTCGACACCGACCGCCGAAGCCCCGAGCACCACCCCGAGCTCCCTGGACTCGGCGACCTCCGTCATGACGTCCGCCGTCGCGATCAAGGTCTTGCTCGGGACGCAGTCGGTCAGCACGGCCGAGCCGCCGACACCATCGCGGTCGACGACCGTGACCTCGGCGCCTAGCTGCGCGGCTACCAGTGCCGCCTCGTACCCACCAGGTCCCGCACCAAGAATCGCTACCCGAGTCACGTGGCCATTGTCCCATCCAGCGGCGGCCGGCGCCTGGGTCGCGAAACAAAGCGCGATCCAACCGCCGTGCCGGCAACGTCGAAAAGCGTGGTCCAGGACAAGAAACTGCATCGCCCGCCGGCCGGCACCGATGACACCGTATGAGGGTGCAGGCCGACGAAATACGCAGATGGATACGCGCCGATTTCGACGTGGAACTCGCGTCGATGGAGCCGGTCGGCCTTGGCTCGGACACCGCGGCAATGCTGTGGCGCGGAGTCGCGCGGGACGGCACCGTCTACGCCATCAAGTGGACCACCGGCGGCAGCACAGCCGGGTATGCCATATCGAGCCATCTGGCCGCCCTCGGCATTGGCGGCATAGTGGCTCCGGCGCACACCGTGGACGGTAGGCCCTGGAGCCAGCGCGGTGGTCGCCGGCTCGTTGTCACACCCTGGTTGTCCGGCGATCGAGCGGTGGAGCACCGGATGGATCAGCAGCAGTGGACGTCGTACGGAGCCTTGCTGGCCCGGATCCATGCCGCTCCCCGAGCCGAGGATCCGCTGCCCGCCGAGGACTACACCCACCACGAGGTCACTTCGGCTACGTCCGCGGTCGATCGAGGACTGCGCACCCACCGGACACGTGACCACATCGTCCAGGAACTCGCGAAGAGCTGGCAGTCCGGCCTGGGCGGACGGATCCGCTGGCTGCTGGACTGCGCCGACGAGCTCGCCGCACAGTTGCGTGCCGAGCCCCCACCACAGGTGTTGTGCCACGGGGACCCTCACCTGGGCAATGTGCTGCTGGTGGACGGCCGGCCCTGGCTGCTGGACTGGGACGACGCGATGCTGGCGCCACCAGAGCGTGATCTTGTTCTGCTGAAGGGCGGCATGGGCGAGTACGGCCCGCTAGACCTGGACGAGCAGGTGTGGTTCGAAGTGGGCTACGGATCGGCTGACATCGACCCCGTGGTGCTCGCCTACTACCGATGCACGCGGGCAGTTGAAGACGTCGTGTACTTCGCCGAGGACATCCTTGACCTCGACCGCCGGCCGGCCGAACGCGCTGACTTGATGGAGATCATCCGCAGCGTCGCCGGTCCGAGGGGGCTCGTGCGCTGCGCGATCTCATCGCTGCGCGAGCTCGGTCGCGGGCCAGGGCGCGGCGCACCGCCGATGAGTCTGTTCGCCCTACCCGGTCTATCTAGGCAGGATCCCGACAAGTGAGGAGGACGCTTGTGTCCAGGCCGAGAACAACCAAGCTCGACGGGCGGTTCAGCAGCCCCGAGGCCGAACCCGCGAATTGGGACGACACCGTGCGGGTCCTGGCCGAGGCCGAGCTCTACTGGCTGACGACGGTACGGGCCGACGGGCGTCCGCACGTGACCCCGCTCATCGGGATCTGGCGCGACGGCGCGCCGCATTTCTGCACTGGGCTGGACGAACAGAAGACCCGCAACCTCGAGCATCACAAGCAGGTTGCGCTCACGACCGGCTCCAACACCTGGGCGCAAGGTTTCGACGTCGTCGTCGAGGGCGTCGCCCACCGCGTGACTGAACGCGATCACCTTCAGAGCCTTGCCGATGACTACGAACAGAAATACGGGCCCGCATGGCATTTCGACGTCGGCGACGGGGTCTTCGATGGAGGAGACCACCCCGCGGTGGTATTCCGAATCGAGCCGACCAAGGTCATCGCGTTCGCCAAGGATCCTCATGGCATGACGACGTTCACGTTTGCTGGCAGCGGCGTGGACGCGGGCTGATCCACCGTCGGCCTGGGCGGCTACCGTAGGACGCGTGCGAGTGGCGACATGGAACGTGAACTCGGTCAAGCAGCGCGTCCCGCGCCTGCTGCCGTGGCTCGACCAGCGGCAGCCCGATGTCGTGTGTCTCCAAGAGACCAAGCTTGCCGACGACGCGTTCACCGAACTGCTCGGCGACGAGTTCACCAAGCGCGATTACGAGTTGGCCGTGCACGGCGAGGGCCGGTGGAACGGCGTGGCGATCCTCTCGCGCGTGGGCCTCGACGACGTGATCATCGGCTTACCCGGTGCGCCTGGATTCCCGCATCCCGAGGCTCGGGCCATCTCGGCGAACTGCGCCGGCGTCCGCGTCCACTCGGTTTACGTGCCGAACGGCCGAGTGCCGGACTCCGAGCACTACCACTACAAGCTGGCCTGGCTCGAGGCGTTGCGCGTCGTTGTCGAAGCTGGGCCCGAGTCCACGATGGTGTGTGGCGACATGAACATCGCGCCGGCCGACGCAGATGTGTTCGATCCCGAGGCGTACGTCGGCCAGACACATGTCACCCCGCCAGAGCGGGCAGCACTTGCCGAGCTCATGGCGGTGGGCCTGCACGACGTCGTGCGCGACCGGTGGCCCGCCGAGCGGGTCTTCACCTACTGGGACTACCGGGCCGGAATGTTCCACAAGGATCTGGGCATGCGCATCGATCTCGTGCTCGCGACCGAGCCCGTTGCCGGCCGGGTGCAGGCAGCCTGGGTCGACCGGCACGCACGCAAGGGCAGCGGCCCGAGCGATCACGCACCGGTCATCGTCGACCTGGACGAGGCGCCGGACGGCGACATTGGGCCTGTCGTGCCGCCGCCGTCGGCGCCCGCCCGTCGGGGGCGACTGCCCCAGGCTCGATGAGCTACTCGGCGACCGGCCGGTTCCGCCGGCGCCGCATCGCGTACGCTGCCGACCCGGCGAGCGCGGCCACCCCGCCGATCACGGGCCTCCGGTTGCGGAGGTTCCCGCCCCTGTTCTTGTTCTTGCTCCTGCGCCAAGCCATATCAGTTCCCCTTCGTTGCGTCGGTTCGATTCGTGTGCGGTCAACGCTGTACCCACCCGGTTTCGGCGCAAACCGAACGAGCCGTTGCGCAATGGCGACTGAAGAGAGGCGATGACGCCATGACCCCAGGCGACGAGCGCGACGGCGTAGCCCTGACCAACCTCGACCAGCCACTGTTCGAGGGCGCGGAGGCGACCAAGCGCGACCTCGTCGACTACCTCGACGCGGTCCGCGACCGCATCATCCCCGAATTGCGAAACCGGCCGCTGTCGGTCATTCGCGTCCTGCGCGGCCAGAAACCTTTCATGCAGAAGAACGTCCCCAAGTACACCCCTGGGTGGGTGCAGACGGTCACGGTGTGGGCGGAGTCGTCGAAGCGCGACGTGGCATACGCGTTGTGCAATGACCGCCGGACGCTGCTGTGGTTCGCCAATCAGCGGGCGATCGAGTACCACCCGACGCTCTTTCGCGCCGATGATTGGGCACATCCCACACACCTGGTGCTGGACCTCGACCCGCCGGAGGCCGACGGCTTCGAAGCAGTCGTCAGAACGGCCAAGCTGATCCGCCAGACCCTCGCCGACGCGGGGCTGTCGGGTGCGGTCAAGACGAGCGGCGCCAAAGGCCTGCATGTATTCGTCCCCATCCAGCCGTGCGACATCGTCGACGTCGCAGCGGCGACCCGGGCGATCGCGGCCCGGGCCGAGCGCATCGATCCGGCGGTGGCCACCACGGCCTTCGTCCGGGCGGACCGAGAGGGCAAGGTGTTCATCGACTCGACCCGGGTCGGTGGGGCGACGGTCGTCGCGGCCTACAGCCCTCGCGTCCGGCCGGGCACGCCGGTGTCGTTCCCGGTCAGCTGGGACGAACTCGACGACATCCAGCCGTCCGACTTCACCGTCCACACCGCCCCACGCCTGCTCGACGGTCTCAACCCGTGGGTGGATGCGCAGGCTGAACCGCAGCGGATCCCCACGGATCTGATCGACGAGGGTCACACCATTCCCGTGGCCCGGGTCCAGGCGATGCATGAGGGTAAGCGCCGCGCCCGGGCACGGCGCGACGGTATCGTCGGCCCGTGAGCGATCCCTTCCAAGCCGCGGCGGCGGCCGCGGCCACCATCGCAGAACACACCGGCGCAGAGCGTCACGACATCGCGCTCGTGCTCGGCTCGGGCTGGGCCGGCGCCATCGACCACCTCGGCGAGGTTGCGGCGGTGATCCCGCAGACCGACGTCCCCGGTTTCGGGACGCCGAAGGTCGAAGGGCACGTCGGGCTCATCCGATCCGTGCCGATAGCCGCAACCGGCAAGCGGGCGCTGTTCATCGGGGCTCGCACCCACCTGTACGAAGGCAAGGGCGTGCGGGCCGTCGTCCACGGAGTTCGCACCGCAGCGGCCGCGGGCTGCCGCACGATCGTGCTCACCAACGGCTGCGGCGGTGTGCGCAGCGAGTGGTCGCCGGGTACACCGGTCCTGATCAGTGACCACATCAACCTCACGGCCACCTCCCCGATCGAGGGCGCCACTTTCGTCGACCTCACCGACCTCTACGCGACGCGGCTGCGAGACCTCGCCCGCGAAGCGGACCCGAGCCTCGACGAGGGCGTCTACGTCCAGTTCCCCGGGCCGCACTACGAGACGCCGGCGGAGGTTCAGATGGCCAAGCGGCTCGGCGGAGATCTGGTCGGCATGTCGACCACGCTCGAGGCGATCGCCGCGCGGCAGGCCGGCATGGAAGTGCTCGGCATCTCGCTGGTCACCAACCTCGCCGCCGGAATCAGTCACACCGGGCTCAGCCACGCTGAGGTGGTCGAGGCGGGCCGGCAGGCCGCTCCGCGAATCGGAAAGCTCCTCGCCGCCATCGTCGAACGAATCTGACTCCGTGCGCGTCGTCGTCACAGGTGCCGCGGGCAACATCGGCCGGACCGTTTGCGCCGGCCTACGGGAGCGCGGCCACGAGGCCGACGCCGTGGATCAGGTCTGGGCCGAGGGCGTCCAGCGGGTCGACGTCAGCAATACGCTCGCCATGGGGCCGCTGGTGGACGGTGCGGACGCGGTCGTCCACCTGGCCGGCTACCCCGACGAAGGCTCGCTGCAGACCGCTCTTCACACCCACGTCAATACGACGCACAGCGTCCTTGAAGCGATGCGGCGCACCGGCGTATCCCGCATCGTGTACGCCAGCAGTGCCCACGCTGTGGGTTTCACGCCGTCCGACGGCGAACTCAGCGTCCACACCCGGCCTCGCCCGGACACCTTCTACGGGGTGGGCAAGCTCGCTGCGGAGGCGCTGTGCAGCCTGTACGCCGACCGGTACGGGTTGGCGGCGGCGTGCCTACGGATCGGCGCGTTCCTGGACCGGCCGATAACCCGCCAGCACCTGGCGATCTGGGTTTCGCGGGGCGACGCCGTCCGGCTGGTCGAAGCATGCCTGACCGCACCCGGTCTCACCTTCGCCGTCGTCCACGGTGTTTCGGCCAACACGCGCGGCTGGTGGGACCTCGAACCCGGGCGCGCGCTGGGTTACCACCCGCAGGACGACGCGGAGGCGTTCGCGGCCGACATCGAGGCCGCGCCGGAGTCGGAGCAGGACAGGTTCGCGGCCCGATACGTCGGCGGCCCGTTCTGCGCGCCGTACGGCTATTCGTAAGGATGGTGCTGTGACAGATCTACTTGCCCGGGCCCGAGAGTGGCTCGCAGAGGACCCCGACCCGGACACCCACAAGGAGTTGGCCGGCCTCGTCGAACGTGCCGAGGCGGGAGACACCGACGGCGCGGCAGAGCTTGCCGACCGGTTCGCCGGGCGGCTCGAGTTCGGCACGGCCGGCCTTCGAGGAGCCCTCGGCGCCGGTCCGAACCGGATGAACCGTGCGGTGGTGATCCGGGCCGCGGCGGGCCTGGCCGACTACGTCCTCGAACACGGCGGGCGCTCGGTCGTCGTCGGGTACGACGCCCGCTACAAGTCCGACCAGTTCGCCCGCGATACCTGCGCCGTCATGGTCGGCGCCGGCCTGGTGGCCATGCTGCTGCCCCGGCCGCTACCGACACCCGTGCTCGCGTTCGCCATCCGGCATCTCGGAGTCGACGCCGGTGTCATGGTCACCGCTTCGCACAACCCGCCGCAGGACAACGGATACAAGGTCTACCTCGGTGACGGCTCGCAGATCGTCCCGCCCGCAGACTTCGAGATCTCTGCTGCCATCGATGCGGTGGGAGCGCTCGCCGATGTCCCACTTGCGGACGAGGGCTGGCGCACGCTCGGTGATGGCGACGTGCTGGACGCTTACATCGCTCGCGCCGCCGCGGTGGCCCGGCCCGGGGATCCGCGCGACGTCCAGTCCGTGTACACCCCACTGCACGGTGTCGGCGGCGAAGTGATCAGGCAGGTCGTCACGGCGGCCGGCTTCCCCGAGCCGCAGGCCGTGCCCGAACAGGCCGAACCTGATCCGGCGTTCCCGACGGTCGCCTTCCCCAATCCCGAGGAGCCCGGCGCCATCGACTTGGCGCTCGAGTTGGCCAGCGGCACCGGCGCGGATCTGGTGCTGGCCAACGATCCGGATGCCGATCGCTGCGCGGTCGCGGTCCCGACCCCTGACGGTTGGCGGATGCTCCGAGGCGACGAGGTGGGAGCCCTGCTGGCCACCCATCTCGTCGCTCGCGACCCCGGATTGTCCGGGACGTTCGCCTGCTCGATCGTCTCCTCGTCCCTGCTCGGCAAGATCGCCGCACGGCACGGCCTGGATTACGCCGAAACACTCACCGGCTTCAAGTGGATCGGCCGGCTCAAGGGCCTGCGATTCGGCTATGAGGAGGCTCTCGGCTACTGCGTCGACCCCGACGCCGTGCGCGACAAGGACGGCATCTCCGCGGCAGTGCTCGTCCTCGAACTGGCCGCCACTCTGCGTCGGGACGGGCGCACGCTGGCCGATGCACTGGACGACATCGCCCGCGAGTACGGTCTGCACGCCACCGACCAGTTGTCCGTCCGGGTCGACGACCTGAGCCAGATCGGCGCCGTGATGCAGCGCCTGCGGAGTGCACCGCCGTCGAAGCTCGGCGGGCGGGCCGTCGAGCAAGTCGAGGATCTGAGCGAAGGCGCCGGCGGGCTGCCTCCGACCGACGGGCTGCGCTACCGGTTGGCCGGCGATGGCCGGGTCATCGTGCGGCCGAGCGGCACCGAGCCGAAGCTCAAGTGCTACCTCGAAGTCGTCGTCCCCGTACCCGGCGACGACGTGGCCGCCGCGCGCGCGACCGCCGCCGATCGGCTGACCGCCATCAAGGCCGATCTCGCCGCCGCCACCGGGCTGTGAGTATCTGCATCGTCACCACGCGTGTCACACGACCTGACTACTGGGAGGGCTACCGTGGCCTGGCTTGTCCTGATCATCTCCGGTTTCCTGGAGGCCGGCTGGGCGGTTTCGTTGAAGCAGTCGGCGGGTTTCAGCAGGCTCTGGCCGACGGTCAGCTTTGTGATCTTCGCCGCGCTGAGCCTGGCCGGGCTGGCCTGGTCGCTCAAGCACCTGCCGGTCGGGCCCGCGTACGCCGTCTGGACCGGCATCGGCGCAGCGGTGACGGTGATCATCGGGATCGTCTTCCTGAACGAGGCGGTGTCGGTTCTCAAGATCGTCTCGGTAGGGCTGATCATCGCCGGTGTCGCCGGGTTGAACATCTCGACGGGTGGGCACTGAAAGCAAGGTGAGCCTGCAACGCCGGCGCGCAACGACGCGGCCTGCGTGGTCTCGACGGGCAACCTTCGCCTCACCCGGCGCTAGCTCAGGACGTTGTCGAGGGCCTGCCAGTCGATGGTGGACGGGGCCAGGTCGAGAACGGCGGCCAGCAGGCCGAG
>DATHUM010000030.1:0-6327 GCA_035462225.1 Jiangellaceae bacterium
CCCGCCGCGGGCTGCCGGTCGCGCTGCACACACCCAGCGAGGTCAAGGCGGCGGTCACGGGCAATGGTCGGGCCGACAAGGCTCAGGTGGGGGCCATGGTCGCCCGGCTGCTCAAGCTCGATGTTCGCCCCCGGCCGGCCGATGCCAGCGACGCCCTCGCGTTGGCCATCTGCCAGGTCTGGCGCGGATCGGCGCAGGCCAGGCTGGACGCAGCCGTGGCCGGCGCGGAATGGAGACCGAAATGATCGCGTACGTGCGCGGCCAGGTCGCGGCCGTGACCGGCACCGAGGTGGTTGTCGACGTCGGTGGCGTCGGACTGACGCTGCATTGCACGCCGGCGACGACCGCCGAGGTGCGAGTCGGTCACGAGGCCACACTGGCCGCGAGCCTCGTCGTCCGAGAGGACTCCCTGACGCTCTACGGCTTCTCCGACGCCGACGAGCGCGCGATCTTCGAGTTGCTACAGACGGCAAGCGGCGTGGGGCCACGGCTGGCCCAGGCCATGCTGGCAGTGCACAGCCCAGATGCCCTCCGTATCGCCGTAGCGACCGAAGATCTCACCGCACTCACGAAGGTGCCTGGAATTGGAAAGAAGGGCGCTCAGCGCATCGTGATCGAACTCAAGGACAAACTCGGTGCGCCAACTGCGGCCGGCGGTGCGACGAACGGCCATCTCGCCCACTCGAGAACCGGCGCACCAAATTCCTGGCGCGAGCAAGTGCATGCGGCGCTGCTCGGGCTCGGTTGGGGACCGAAGGACGCCGACGCAGCCGTCGAGCAGGTCGCGCCGATGGTCGACGACGGAGCCGATCCGGCTGACGTCCCGACCCTGCTGAAGGCGGCCTTGCGTACGCTGGCCAAGACATGACCGACGAGACCATCACCCGGCTGGTCGGCCGCGACGCCGGACCCGACGAACGCGCGCTCGAGGCGGCGCTGCGCCCGCGCAACCTGGCCGAATTCGTCGGACAGGAACGGTTGCGCGAACAGCTATCCCTGATGCTCGAAGCCGCTCGGGCGCGAGGGCGTCCCGCCGACCACGTGCTGCTGTCCGGTCCACCGGGACTGGGCAAGACGACGCTCGCGATGATCATCGCGGCGGAGATGGAGGTGCCGCTGCGCATCACCAGCGGGCCTGCCATCCAGCACGCGGGTGACCTGGCAGCGATCCTGTCCTCGGTGACCGAGGGCGACGTGCTGTTCTTCGACGAGATTCACCGGATGGCACGTCCGGCCGAAGAGATGCTCTATACCGCAATGGAGGACTTCCGGGTCGACGTCGTGGTGGGCAAGGGCCCGGGCGCGACGGCGATCCCCCTCGACCTGCCGCCGTTCACCCTGGTCGGCGCCACCACTCGCACCGGCCTGCTTCCCGGACCGCTGCGCGACAGGTTCGGATTCACCGGCCACCTCGAGCTCTACGAACCCGGGGAGCTAGAGCAGGTGCTGGTGCGGTCCGCCCGGCTGCTGGACGTCCCGCTTCGCCCGGACGGAGCCAGTGAGATCGCGGGCCGCTCACGCGGAACCCCCAGAATCGCCAACCGGCTGCTGCGCCGAGTTCGGGATTTCGCCGAGGTCCGTGCCGACGGCCTCGTGACCGGCGAGATCGCCCGTGCGGCGCTGGAGATCTACGAGGTCGACGAGGCCGGGCTGGACCGCCTGGACCGTGCCGTCCTGGACGCCCTGTGCCGCCGGTTCTCCGGTGGACCCATCGGGCTCGGCACGCTCGCGGTGGCCGTTGGCGAAGAACGCGAGACCGTGGAGGAGGTGGCCGAGCCGTTCCTGGTACGCGCGGGGCTGCTCGCCCGAACGCCCCGCGGCCGGGTTGCGACCCCGGCGGCGTGGCGGCACCTCGGCCTCGCCGAACCTCGATACTCGCCTTTCGCCTCGCCTGAAGACGACGCGATGCCTGACCTGTTCTCCCAAGATGACTAGAATGCGCGGGCGGTTGCTTTACCGGTAAGCCCCCATGTCCAGCCTCCTCAAGGATCTGCGAATCTCATGGAAGCACTCCTCCTCCCACTTCTCCTGCTCGCCGTCTTCTACCTACTGCTCATCCGCCCGCAGCAACGCCAGCGCAAGCAGATGGCCGAGCTGCAGTCCACCCTCGGTCCCGGCTCGAAGGTCATGACCGGCGCCGGCCTGTTCGGCACGGTCGTGTCGATTCAGGACGAACGCGTCGAGCTCGAGGTCGCACCGGGCGTCACCAACTGGTACCTCCGGCGTGCGATCGTCCAGGTGTTCCCCGACGAGCCGGCGGGGCAGGGTCCGACGTTCAACGAGTCGAGCGCCGAATCCATCCAGCCCGTCGACAACGACAAGCCCGACGGCAACTCGCGGTAGTCCCAGTGCTGGACCAGGCGCAACGCGAGTTGCTGCTCTCACGCATCCGCGACATCCCCGACTGGCCCAAGCCGGGGGTCGTGTTCAAGGACATCACCCCGTTGCTCGCCGACCCGGTCGCGTTCGACACGGCGGTGACCGGGCTGGCGGCGGCGGGACGCGATGCCGGCGGCAGGCCGATCGTCGACACCGTCGTGGGTATCGAAGCCCGCGGTTTCATCCTCGCCGCTCCGGTGGCGCAGGCCCTGCGCGCCAGCTTCGTCCCTGTTCGCAAGGCCGGCAAGCTGCCATACGACACGAACGCCGCCAGCTACGAGCTCGAGTACGGGCAGGAGACGATCGAGGTCCACAGCGACGCGTTCCGCCCCGGTGCACAGGTGCTCGTCGTCGACGACGTGCTGGCCACCGGGGGCACCGTCGAGGCCACCGCCGGGCTCGTGACCGGCGCCGGTGCCCATGTCGTGGCGGTGAGCGTGCTCATGGCGATCGGCTTTCTCGGTGGCAGGGAACGCCTGGGTAACCTCGAGGTACAGGTGTTGCTCGAGATCTGACGGTCATCCGGCCGTAGACTTGCCTCCTGGCGGTGCGAATGCGAGGTGAGCGGTGGCAGAAGAGAGCCTGACGACAACGGGCGCGTTGACGCCGGTCCGCGTCAGAGCTCGCCTGGCCCGCCTCACCTCGCAGCGGCACCAGACCGATCCGGCGCTGGAGCCGCTGTTCCGCATTGTGCGCAACACCCACCCGAAGGCCGATCTCAGCGTGGTCGAGAAGGCCTATCACACGGCGGCCCGCGCTCATTCCGGCCAGAAGCGCCGCAGCGGTGATCCGTACATCACCCATCCGCTTGCCGTCACGACGATCCTGGCTGAACTCGGCATGACGCCGCCGACGCTCGCGGCGGCGTTGCTCCACGACACGGTCGAGGACACCGACTACGACCTGGACGAGTTGCGGCGCGACTTCGGCCCCGAGATCGCCATGCTTGTCGACGGTGTCACCAAGCTGGACAAGGTCAAGTACGGCCAGGCGGCACAGGCCGAGACCGTCCGCAAGATGGTCGTGGCAATGGCCAGGGACATCCGGGTGCTGGTCATCAAGCTGGCCGACCGCCTGCACAACGCCCGCACCTGGCGGTACGTGTCGAAGGAGTCCGCACGCCGCAAGGCGCGGGAGACGCTGGAGATCTATGCCCCGCTAGCGCACCGGCTGGGCATGAACACCATCAAATGGGAACTCGAGGACCTGTCGTTCGCGACGCTGCACCCGAAGGTCTACGACGAGATCGTCCGGCTGGTCGCCGAGCGTGCGCCGTCCCGTGACGACTACCTGGCCAGCGTCATCGAACAGGTGGAGCAGGATATCCGCGAGGCCAAGCTCAAAGCCAGCGTCACCGGCCGGCCGAAGCACTACTACTCGATCTACCAGAAGATGATCGTCCGCGGTCGCGACTTCACCGACATCTACGACCTGGTCGGCATCCGCGTCCTCGTCGAGTCGGTCCGCGACTGTTATGCCGTCCTGGGCGTCGTGCACGCGCGCTGGAATCCGGTACCCGGCCGGTTCAAGGACTTCATCGCGATGCCGAAGTTCAACATGTACCAGTCCTTGCACACGACCGTCATCGGTCCCGGCGGTAAGCCGGTCGAGATGCAGATCAGGACTTTCGCCATGCACCGGCGCGCCGAGTACGGCATCGCCGCGCACTGGAAGTACAAGGAAGACGCCAAGTCCATCGACGTCGACCGGCGAGCTCTGGACAAAGCGGGCGACTCGCAGGCTCCGGGCGACATGGCCTGGCTCCGACAACTGCTGGACTGGCAGAAGGAGACCGAGGACCCCGGTGAGTTCCTCGAGTCGCTGCGGTTCGAGATCGAATCGAACGAGGTCTACGTCTTCACGCCCAAGGGCGACGTGGTGCCGTTGCCGGCCGAGGCGACCCCTGTCGACTTCGCGTACGCGGTGCACACCGAGGTCGGCCACCGGTGTATCGGCGCGCGGGTGAACGGGCGGCTCGTGCCGCTCGAGTCCACGCTCGACAACGGTGATGTGGTCGAGATCTTCACGTCGAAGGCTGAGGGCGCCGGGCCGAGCCGCGACTGGCTGATGTTCGTCAAGAGCGCCCGGGCGCGCAACAAGATCAAGCAGTGGTTCTCGCGGTCCCGGCGCGAGGAGGCCATCGAGCACGGCAAGGACGCCATCGCGCGGGCGATGCGCAAACAGGACCTGCCGTTCCAGCGGATGCTCTCCACTGAGAGCCTGACCGCGATCGCCTCTGATCTGCAGTATCCGGACATCTCCGCGCTGTACGCCGCGGTGGGCGAAGGCCACGTGTCGGCCCAGAGCGTCGTGCAAAAGCTCGTCCAGAGCATGGGCGGCGAGGAGGGCACCAGCGAAGAAGCAGCCGAAACGACGATCCCGGAACGCCACCGCAAGCGGACCCTCGGTGACCCCGGTGTCGTGGTCAAGGGCGTCAGCGACGTCTGGGTCAAGCTGGCCCGCTGCTGCACGCCGGTACCAGGCGACGAGATCGTCGGGTTCGTCACTCGCGGTTCGGGCGTGTCGGTGCACCGCGAGGACTGTGTCAACGTCGACGCCCTGCGCCGCGACCATGGCCGGATGGTCGATGTGGAGTGGGCGCCGAGCGCGAACAGCATGTTCCTCGTGGCCATGCAGGTCGAGGCACTGGACCGGGCGCGACTGCTGTCGGACATCACCCGGGTACTGTCCGACCAGCACGTGAACATCCTGTCGGCCACCGTGTCGACCGGCTCGGACCGCATCGCCAAGAGCCGGTTCACCTTCGAGATGGCCGACCCGAAGCACCTCGGTGCGGTGCTTCGAGCCGTCCGCGGCGTCGAGGGTGTCTTCGATGCCTACCGGCTCACCAGCACCCGCAACGGCACCAACTAACCACCGCGAGACGTCCTCAGCGGAACTCGTCGAGGGCTCGCTCGGCCTGTTCGAGCCAGGCGCGCCGGGCCGTCAAGGCCTCCTCGGCCTCGGCCAGCTTGCGGTCGTTGCCGGCCTCGCGTGCCTTTTCCACCTGCTGCTCGAGGTCACTGATCGACTCGCGCAGCTGGTTGACCGTCGCCTCGGCCCGCGCCCGCGCCTCCGGATTCGTGCGTTGCCACTCAGATTCCTCTGCCTCACGAACGGCCTCCTCGACGCGGCGCAGCCGAGCCTCGATCGACCGGACGGCGTCTCGGGGGACGTGTCCTGCGGCCTCCCAGCGCTCCTGAATCGAGCGCAGAGCGGCTCGGGCTACCTTCCAGTCGGTGATCGGAAGCAAGGCCTCGGCTTCGGCCAGCAGAGCCTGCTTGGCCTGCAGGTTCGACTGTTGTTCCGAGTCGCGCTTGGCGAAGGTCTCGGACCGGGCCCCGAAGAACGTGTCCTGGGCGGCCCGGAACCGCTTCCACAGCGCATCGTCCACCGCCTTGGGCGCAGGGCCAGCGGCCTTCCACTGCGACATCAACTCGCGGTACCGCCGGGCGGTCGCGCCCCAGTCCGTCGACGAGGAGAGCTCTTCGGCCTCCTTGACCAGCCGCTCCTTGATCACCTTCGCTTCTTCGCGGCGCTCGGCCAGCTCGGCGAAATGTGTCTTGCGGCGCCTGGTGTAGTGAGTGCGGGCAGTCGAGAACCGCCGCCACAGCGCATCGTCGGTAGCCCGATCGAGGCGGGGGAGGGACTTCCACTCATCGAGCAGTGCCCGCAGCCGGTCGGCGCCGTTGCGCCAGTCGTCGCCCCGCGAAATCTCCTCCGCCTCGGCAGCGACCTGCTCCTTGCGTTCACGAGCCTCATCCAGTGCGCGAGCCCGGGCCGCCCGGCGCTCGGCGCGCCGCTCGTCGACGCGTTGCTCGATGTGCTCCAGGCGGCGGGTCAGGGCATCGAGATCGCCGACAGCATGCGGCTCGGCGAGCATGTTCCGAAGCTTGGCCGCAGCGGCCTCCGTCTCGTCCGGCGCCGCGACGCCGGACTCGCGCCGTT
>DATHUM010000031.1:0-5335 GCA_035462225.1 Jiangellaceae bacterium
GGCGACCGCATCGCCCAGCTCGTGGTCCAACGCGTCGAGCGGGCCCGGTTCCACGAGGTGGAACGGTTGCCCGGCTCGGCCAGAGGCGCCAATGGATACGGATCGACGGGCACAGCCGGCCGGCCGACCGCAGGGCGTACCCAGCGATGTGTATCTTCCGCCGCCGCCCACGCGACGGGGCCGAGCCGGTGCCGGCGCAGCCGACTCCGGACCCGGACGACGGCACCACCGGCAAGTCCCCTCGCGCCAATGGCCCGTACGACTCGACCGAGGTTGACGTCGAGCGAGCCCGCGCGAACCGCATCGACCTGAGCGCGCTGTTGGTCCCGCGCGTCGAGGGCATGAAGTTGCAGCTACAGGTCGAGGAGAAGTCCGGCCGGCCGGCGAGCGTGATGGCGGTGCTCGACGACGGCGCGGTGCAGATGATCCCCGTCGCGGCGCCACGAAGCTCCGGGTTGTGGGACCAGACCCGGCTGCAGATCGCCGCCGACGCACAGCGGCGGGGTGGCACGGTGGAGGAGGCGGCCGGTCCGTTCGGCACGGAGGTCCGGATCGTGTTACCCGTCACCACGCCGGATGGCAAGAAGGCCGTCCAGCCGTCCCGAAGCGTGGGCATCGACGGACCGCGGTGGATGCTCCGCGCGACCTTCCTCGGTGCCGCGACCACCAACCCGGATGTGTTTGGCAGGCTGGTCCAAGTCGTGCGCGACACCGTGGTCGTGCGGGGCGACAACCCAATGGCGCCCGGCGACCTCATCCCGCTGCGGCCGCCCCAGCAGCCCGACCAGCAATCCGTGACCGAGCCGTAAGTGGTGGCCGGACTTGACCGCGCTACCCTCGTCTGTGATGGGTGAACGTCGACGCGGCCTCTGGGAGGCCGTCACGAAATGGGCGTCCGAGTCCGAATCCGACCGCGACGCCGAACGGCTGCGCGCCGAAGCCGAGGAAGCCGGTTACCAGTGCCTGGCCGACGTCGGTGACCGGCAGGTCGCCGCCGTGCGGGGAACCCTCCAGACCGTCACTCTGCAGCCTAGGGCCGGGGTGCCGGCGCTGGAGGCCGAGCTGTTCGACGGCACGGATGTGCTCACCCTGATCTGGCTCGGCCGCCGGCGGATCGGCGGTATCGACTGCGGACGAAAACTGATCGCTTCCGGTCGGATAAGCACGGTGGAAGGGCGCCGAGTGATGTACAACCCCCGGTACCAGCTGCTGCCGGCCGGCGTGGCATGACGGCCGAGGAGTCGGCGCGGCAGCCGAAGGCCAACGGGTTCGCGCAGGCCATCGCCGATAGCGGACACTTCCGCGCCAGGGCGGCATTGGGTCCTGGGGCGCTGCTCGACGCCGGGCTGCCATTGGCGCTGTTCACCGTGGTCTATTTCCTGACCGATCATGACCTTCAAGTAGCGATCTGGGCGGCCCTGGGGTCGGGCGCCCTGCTCGCGGTCATCCGGCTGGCCCGCCGGGAGCCCTTGCAGAACGTCATCGCCGGGTTCTTCGGGCTCGGCATCGCTGCGTTCCTCGCGTACCGCACGGGCCGCGCGCAGGACATCTTCCTCACCGGGTTCGCGGTGAACATCGGCTACGGGCTGGCCTACCTGATCTCTATCGTCATCCGCTGGCCGTTGCTGGGCGTCATCGTCGGGTTGGTGACCGGCCAGGGCACGTCCTGGCGGCGCGATCCTGTCCTTTTCCGGGCATACATGAAGGCCAGCGCGCTGTGGGTGGCGATGTTCGCGCTGCGGCTGTCCGTTCAGGTCCCCCTGTACCTCGCAGGGGAGGATCAGCTCGGCTGGCTGGCCGGTGCCCGGCTGGCGATGAGCTGGCCGCTGTTCCTGTTGGTGGCCTACCTGTCATGGATCATCATCCGCCCGGCCTACCAGGCCCACCAGGAGCGCGAACGCGCCACCGCTACGACCAAGGCCGCCGAGGACGCCGAATCCTAGCGCCCGTCTTGGTCACCTGATCGCCGTTTTCTCACCTGATCGGTGCCAGCACGCCGATCAGGTGGGAATGGGACGGCGAGTCCGCAGGTCACAAGACCGGTAAGGTCACCTGATCGGGTCTCAGTATGCGGACGCAAACGATCAGGTGAGGAACAGCGGGCATAGGGCCAGGTCAGAAGGCTGATACGACACCTGATCGTCGCGGCCGGCACCGCACGTGATCGTCGCGGCCGGCACCGCACGTGATCGTCGCGGCCGGCAGCGCGCCTGCCGGGCGGCGGTCTTAGCCCGCTGCCGGGTGGGCGTGCGGCGACAACAGAGCCTCGAGCGGGCCTTCGTGCTCGGCGGTCGTGACGAAGATCAGCTCGTCTCCCGCCTCCAGTGGCAGGTCGGGTAGCGGAGCGAGCACGTGCTTGCCCCTGATGATCGACACCAGCGTGGTGTCGACGGGCCACGCGACGTCCGCGATGGCGGTGCCGACGATCGGCGAGTCCTCCGGCAGGGTGAGCTCCACCAGGTTCGCCTCGCCCTGCCGGAAGGTGAACAACCGCACCAGGTCACCGACGCTTACCGCCTCTTCGACCAGCGCGCTCATGATGCGCGGTGTCGACACCGAGACGTCGACGCCCCACGCCTCGTTGAACAGCCACTCGTTCTTGGGGTGGTTGACCCGTGCCACCACCCGCGGCACCCCGAACTCCGTCTTGGCGAGCAGCGATACCACGAGGTTCGCCTTGTCGTCCCCCGTGGCGGCGATGGTGACTTTGCATCGTTCCAGCTGCGCCTCGGCCAGCATCGACAGTTCGCAGGCGTCGGCGAGCAGCCATTCGGCCTCGGGTACGGACTCGGGCTTGATCGCGCGCGGAGCCTTGTCGATGAGCAGCACTTCGTGCCCGTTGTGAACCAGTTCGGCGGCGATCGACCGGCCGACATTGCCGGCCCCGGCTATGGCGACGCGCATCAGGCATCCACCTCCGGCTCGGTCTCGAAGACCTCCGCGACGTGTGGCGCGTCCTCGACGCGCATGGTGACGTGCACGAGGTCTCCTTCCTGGATGACGGTGTCCGGCTGGGGCAGCAGCCCGTTGCCGTATCGGGTGATGAACGCGACGCGAGTGCCGGACGCCTCCTCGAGGGCCGAGACCGGATGCCCGACCCATGTCTTGGCAGCGTGAACCTCGGCGAGGCGAATCGTGCCGGACGGGTCCACCCACTCGGTCTCGGAGCCTTCCGGGAGCAGGCGGCGGATCACCTGATCCGCGGTCCAGCGCACCGTCGCCACGGTCGGGATGCCGAGCCGCTGGTAGACCTCCGCGCGACCGGGGTCGTAAATGCGCGCGACCACGGTGTCGATCCCGTAGGTCTCCCGCGCCAGCCGGGCGGAGATGATGTTGGAGTTGTCGCCGCTGCTGACGGCCGCGAATGCATCGGCCTGCTCTATCCCTGCCTCGAGCAGGACTTCGCGGTCGAACCCGATGCCGGCCACGGTCCGTCCCTCGAAAGCGGGCGGCAAGCGCCGGAAGGCGTCCGGGTCCTGGTCGATGACCGCCACGGCATGACCGCGGGATTCCAGGATCTGAGCCAGGGTCGATCCCACCCGGCCACACCCCATGATGACGACGTACACAGCGGTCCTTTCACGCACGGCTCGTGATTGAGTTGACCGTACACGGCCGGTTGCCCTTCATTGCCTGTACCAATACGCCTACCATGCTGCACCGTGCCTAGCGTGGGCGATATCTCGAGACGATTGCTGGTCGGGCGCCGGTGGGCGGCCGAGCGCGTACAGCCTCGCCTGCCCAAGCGCGTCGCCCTTCCGGTGTACTCCAGCGACACTGTCTCGTCCGTCGCCTACGCCACCCAGGAGTTGCTCGCCGTCCTGACCCTCGGCGGACTGAGCTTCCTTTACTTGACCCCGTGGGTCGCCGCCGGAGTCGTCGTCCTGCTGCTCGTCGTCGTCGCGGCGTACCGCCGGCTGGTGCAGGCGTACCCCAACGGCGGCGGCGACTACGAGGTTGCCGTGCGCAACCTCGGCGAACACGCCGGCCTGGCGACCGGCGCGACGATGCTCACCGCGCTTGTGTTCACCATCGCGGTCGCGGTCGCGGCGGCAGTCGACAACCTGATCTCCGCCTTCCCCACGCTGGACGGGTCCAGGATTCCGATCGCAGTGGGAACGATCGTGGTACTCGGTGTCCTGAATCTTCGCGGCCTGCGAGCCGGCGGAGTCGTGTTCGCCGTGCCGACCTACCTGTTCGTGGTCAGCATCGTGGCGCTGCTGGTCTGGGGGTTGGCGAGCTCGGCCACCGGGGACACCCCGGTCGCCGAGAGCGCCGGGTTCGAGGTCACCGCCGAGCTCGGTGAGGTTGCCGGCTTGGCGCTGGTGCTCCTCGCGCTGCGCGCGACAGCCGTCGGGGGCGTGGCCCTCACCGGGCTGGGGACGATCGTGGAAGCCGCGCCGGCGTTTCGCAAGCCACGGCGGCAGAACGCCGCGACCACACTGCTGATCACCGGTTTGGTGGGCGTGGTGCTGTTCGTTGGTGTCACCGCGCTGGCTGTGATCGCGGACGTGCGATACGCCGCCGACCCATGCGACCTGGCCGGTTTCGACTGCGCGGAGGAACCGCAGCGGACGGTGCTCGCCCAGGTCGCCGCAGCTGTTTTCGACGACGGCGCGTTCGGGTTCTTCGTGGTCCAGCTGGCCACGGTGCTCGTACTGCTGGTGGCGGCGATCACCGCCTTCGAAACGTTCCCCATGCTCGGGTCGGTCATGGCGCGACACCGGCATCTGCCGCGCCAGCTGCATCACCGCGGTGACCGGCACGCCTTCACGAACGCCGTCGTCATGATCGCAGCCGCGGCCGTCGTGGCGGTCGTCGCCTTCGACATGTCGGTGACGCGTCTGGTGCCGCCGTACGCCGCGAGTGTCTTCCTCGGCATCGCCCTCGGCCAGGCCGGCATGGTCCGGCACTGGAACCGGCAGCTGAGCGGACCGCTCCGCGCGACCGAGAAGGCCGCTGCGGTCCGCGCGCGGACTCTGAGCGGCTTGGCGGCAGTACTGACCGGCGTCGTCGCTCTCGTCGTCGGGGTGAGCGGGTTCACCGGCGGGGTGTGGGTGGTGCCCGCCGCGATCGCCGCGCTGTACCTGGCCATGCGCGGGATCCGCGCCCACTATGTGCGGGTCGAGACCGAGCTGTCCGTGGACGACGGGTCGGGTGGCACGTTGCTGCCGTCGCGGGTCCACGCGATCGTCCTGGTGTCGCGGTTGCACAAACCGACGATGCGGGCCCTGGCGTACGCCCGGAGCGGCCATCCGGACCTGCTCGAGGCCGTCACGGTCAACGTCGACGTGGCCGAGGCACGCGCGCTCACCGACGAGTGGGACCGGCGGGG
>DATHUM010000032.1:0-4865 GCA_035462225.1 Jiangellaceae bacterium
GGACGTCCCCGACCCCATTGTGAAGGACCCCGAAGACGCGATCGTGCGCGTCGACGCGGTGACGATCTGCGGGACGGACCTGCACATCCTGGGCGGCGACGTGCCTACGGTCGAGTCGGGGCGAGTGCTCGGACACGAGGCGATCGGCACCGTGGAGGAGGTGGGCACCGGGGTCCGCAACGTCGCGGTCGGCGATCGGGTGCTCGTGTCGTGCATCAGTGCGTGCGGGCGGTGCCGCTACTGCCGCGAAGCGCGGTACGGCCAGTGCCTCGGCGGCGGTGGCTGGATCCTCGGCCACCGGATCGACGGCACCCAGGCCGAGTTGGTGCGAGTGCCGTTCGCGGACACGTCCACCTACCGGCTGCCGGACGAGGTCAGCGACGAGACCGCGGTCATGCTGGCCGACATCCTGCCCACCTCGTACGAAGTTGGAGCGCTCAACGGGCAGGTTCGGCCTGGTGACACGGTTGTGATCGTCGGCGCGGGGCCCATCGGCCTGGCGGCGGTGCTCACGGCCAAGCTGTTCAGCCCGAGCCACCTCGTCGTGGTGGACAAGGCGCCCGCCCGCAGGAAGGCGGCCCTCAGCCTGGGCGCGGACATTGCGATGGACGCGGACGACGACGTGGCCGGCACCCTGGCCGAATTCACCGACGGGCTGGGAGCCGACGTGGCCATCGAGGCCGTGGGCATTCCGGCCACGTTCGAGAAGTGCGTCGAACTGGTCCGGCCCGGTGGGCGGGTTGCCAACGTCGGAGTGCACGGATCGCCGGCCACGCTGCACCTGGAGACCGCGTGGATCCGTAACTTGACGATCACGACGGGTCTGGTCGACACCTACTCGACGCCGACTCTGCTACGGATGGTCGCATCCGGGCAGCTCGACGTGTCCGGTCTCGTCACGCACCGGTTCGGGGTGCAGGAGATGCAGGACGCGTACGACGTGTTCTCCAAGCCGGCCGAGACCGACGCGCTGAAAGTCGTTCTCTACCGGGCGCAGCACCACTAGCGGGCCTGGTCTCTACGCCCGATGAACAGTGCCGTGTAGGTGAGCGCGGCCGCAGCGGTGACGGCGAGCAGGACGTAACCCCACGCGTAGGAGTCGGTGGCGGTGTACACCGCACCCATGACAAGCGGAGGGAAGAAACCGCCGAGGCCGCCGGCCGCGCCCACCACACCGGTCACCGCACCGACCTTCTCCGTCGGAACGAGCCGGGCGACCAGAGCGAACACGCCGCCGGCTCCGGCTCCCAGCGCGCCGGCCATACCCAGGAAGGCGACGGTCCCGAAGGGAATCAGGTCCAGTTCGAGCGCGGCCACCAGGGCCAGCACGGTGACCACGCCGAAGACCCAGCGCAGGACGCGCTCGGGGCTGTACCGGTCCGAGAGCCAGCCACCGATCGGGCGCATCACCACCGCGAGCACCACGAAGCCCGCGGTGCGGAACGCGGCGTCCGACTGCGACAGCTCGAAAGCGTTTCGCAGGTAGGTCGGCAGGTAGACGCTGAACGCGACGAAGCCGCCGAAGGACACCGCGTAGAGCAACGACAGCGGGATCGTGGCCGGCACCTTCAGCGTCGCGACCGTACGGGCGACCAGGCTCCCGGAAGGGATGGTGCGCCCGGGCCGGTCGCGTAGCAGCACCGCCGCGACCACGGCGTAGATCGCCAGGATGATCGCCACCAGGTCGAAGGGGAAGGACCGTCCCACATTCTCGACCAGCGGGACCGTCGTGAACGCCGCGATGGCGGTGCCGCCCATGCCGGCGCCGAAGATGCCCAGCGCCGTGCCCCGCCGTCGCGGCGGGTACCACGTGTTGACGAACGGGATCCCGATGGCGAACGTCGTGCCGCCGAGCCCGAGGAACACGCCACCGAAGATGAGCTCAGCGTACGAATCGGCCAGGTGCCCCAGGTAGAGCACCGGCACGATCGTGAGCAGGCTGACGAGAGGGAACATGAACCTCGCCCCGAGCCGGTCGGTGAGCGCACCGACCGGAATCCGGCCCAGCGAGCCCACGATGACCGGCACCGCGACCACCATCGCCTGCTGGCCGATCGACAAGCCCAGATCTTCGCGAAGCGACGGCCCGAGCGGGCCGAGCAGAGCCCAAGCCCAGAAATTGAGTGCGAACCCGGCCGTGGCCAGGCCCAGCATCAGCGTGTTGCCGGACGCTTCTGTGGTCGGTTGAGTCGAGTCGGGCGTTCTGGGCGCCGTCATTGGTTGCTCCTTGGCGGGCACACGGTAGACCGGGTTGACGATATGGGCTTATCCAAATCGACCGCAGGGACGTTGGTCCCTTTGTTGCCGGCGAATGTCCGTCGTCAAGGCCTTTCGGCCCTAGTTTGGTGACGAAGTCTGTCGGGAAGGTGAACGCCATGCCGGAAGTAGTCGGACGAAAAGGCGGAGGTACGGACGACCCACTGGCGGACGCGCTGTTGCGCACCGGCCGGTTCTTCACCAGAGCGGAGGTGTCCGACGACCTGCGAGCCGTCTTCCGGCATGGCGGGCGCGAGGGTGATGCGTTCTACCGCGACCGGTGGAGTCACGACAAGGTCGTCCGCTCGACGCACGGAGTCAACTGCACGGGTTCGTGCTCGTGGAAGGTGTACGTCAAGGACGGGATCATCACCTGGGAATCCCAGGAGACCGACTACCCGAGCGTCGGCCCGGACCGTCCGGAGTACGAGCCGCGCGGTTGCCCCCGCGGCGCGGCGTTCTCGTGGTACACCTACTCGCCGACCCGGGTTCGGTATCCGTACGCTCGCGGCGTCCTGGTGGACATGTACCGCGAGGCTCGGGCCCGCCTGGGTGACCCCGTCCTGGCCTGGGCCGACGTGGTGGGTGACCCCGAACGCCGGCGCCGCTATCAACAGGCCCGCGGCAAGGGCGGCCACGTTCGGGTGTCGTGGGACGAAGCCGTCGAGATGGTCGCCGCCGCACACGTGCACACCATCAAGACGTGGGGGCCGGACCGGGTCGCGGGATTCTCGCCGATCCCGGCGATGTCGATGGTCTCGCACGCGATCGGGGCCCGCTTCATAGAGCTCGTCGGCGGCGTGATGACCTCGTTCTACGACTGGTACGCCGACCTGCCGGCCGCATCGCCGCAGGTGTTCGGCGACCAGACGGACGTCCCGGAGTCCGGCGACTGGTGGGACGCCGCCTACCTGATCATGTGGGGCTCGAACGTACCCGTGACTCGCACGCCGGACGCGCACTGGATGGCCGAGGCCCGCTACCGCGGCCAGAAGGTGGTGGTCGTGTCCCCGGACTACGCGGACAACACCAAGTTCGCGGACACCTGGCTGCCGGCGCAGCCTGGCACCGACGGCGCACTCGCCATGGCGATGGGCCATGTGATCCTGCGGGAGAACTTCGTCGACCAGCGGGTGCCGTTCTTCGTCGACTACGTGCAGAAGTACACCGACCTGCCGTTCCTCATCGAACTCGAGGAGCGGGAGGGCGCCCACGTCGCCGGGAAGTTCCTGCGGGCAAGCGACCTGGGCGACACCGGCGAGGGCGCGGAGTGGAAGACGGTGCTGATCGACGGGCGCACCGGCGAACCCGTGGTGCCGGCCGGCACGTTCGGCGACCGGTGGACCGAGTCCGGCCGCGGCCGCTGGAACCTCGACCTCGGCGGCGTGTCCCCGGCGTTGACGCTGCTGGGCGAGGGCGCCGAGCCGGTCGAGTTGCTGCTGCCGCGGTTCGACGACCTCGACGGCTCGGGTGCGGTGATGCGCCGCGGCGTGCCCGCCCGCCGGATCGGCGACCGGCTCGTCACCACCGTCTTCGACATCATGCTGGCGCAGTACGGAGTCGGCCGGCCCGGATTGCCGGGCGACTGGCCCACCGGTTATGACGACGCGACCGAGCCGTACACCCCGGCCTGGCAGGAAGCCATCACCTCCGTGCCTTCGGCGTCGGTGATCCGGACCGCTCGGGAGATGGCCCGCAACTCCGAGCGTTCGGGTGGCCGGACGATGATCATAATCGGCGCGGGCGTGTGCCACTGGTTCCACGCTGACGCGTCGTACCGGGCGATCATGTCGCTGCTCATGCTGACCGGGGCGATCGGCCGCAATGGCGGCGGATGGGCCCACTACGTCGGGCAGGAGAAGTGCCGGCCGGTAACCGGCTGGGCGACGATGGCGATGGCGACCGACTGGCAGCGCCCGCCGCGGCAGATGATCGGAACCGCGTACTGGTACACCCATACCGACCAGTGGCGCTACGACGGCTACCGGGCCGACGCCCTCGCCTGGCCCCTGGCCAGGGGCGGGCTCGCGGGCCTGCACACCGCCGATGCGATGGCACTGTCCGCCCGGCTGGGCTGGATGCCGTCGTATCCGCAGTTCAACCGCAACCCGCTCGAGCTGGTCGACGAGGCGGAGGCGGCGGGGGAGGAGGCGCCGGCCTACGTCGCCCGCAAGCTGGCGGCCGGCGAGCTCAAGTTTGCGGCCGACGATCCGGACGCGCCGGAGAACTGGCCACGCTGCCTGACGTTGTGGCGGGCTAATCTGTTGGGTTCGTCCGGCAAGGGCAACGAGTACTTCCTCAAGCACCTGCTGGGCACTCACACCAGTCTGCGGGCCGACGAAACGCCACCCGAACTGCGGCCAAGGGACGTGACGTGGCGCGTCGATGCCCCCGAGGGCAAGCTGGACCTGCTGCTGTCGATGGACTTTCGCATGACGAGCTCGACGCTGCTCTCTGACGTGGTGCTGCCCGCCGCCACCTGGTACGAGAAACACGACCTGTCCTCGACGGACATGCATCCGTTCGTGCACGCGTTCACCCCGGCGATCGAACCCCCGTGGGAGACCCGGTCGGACTTCGATGCGTTCAACGCGATCGCCCTGCTGTTC
>DATHUM010000033.1:0-5364 GCA_035462225.1 Jiangellaceae bacterium
CCGTACGAGTTGAACGGGTAGTCACCGAACAGTGCCTCAAAGAGGTCGATCATGTCGTCCTGCAGGGCCAGGCTGTTGTTCGTAGTGTTCAGCGCACTCGTCGTGAGCTTCGTATCGACCGCGTCGATGATCGGGACTCCGCTGGACGAGAAGTACGTCTCGCGCAGGTCGAAGTCGCCGACCGACGCCGTGGTCAGGTAGGTGGCCTGCAAGTCGGGCGCGTCCCAGTACCAGGTCGTCCAGCCATTGCTCGTCTCCGGATCCCTGGCCGGAAGGCCGTTGGCCACTGCGACCTTGCCCTCGGGAACGGTGATCTCGAAGCTGTGGGTTGCCTTGTCGGTCTGGTGATCGTTCACCGGGTACCACGTCATCGCACCCTCGGGCTCGCTTACGACCATTGCGCCGTCGCGGGTCGTGACCCAGCCGTACAAGAACCCGTCAATGTCCCGCGGCCGGGTCGTCGTCCCGCCGTACTCGATGACGAGCCGAACGCTCTCACCCGCCTTGATCTTCGGGCGGGGCTGGACGGTGAGTTCCCAGATCCGGGCGTCATCGTCCTGTACCTGCCAGTACGCGGCGCCCTCGACCTCGACATCTGCGTCAGGCGGCTCGATCGAGATCGCGGGTTTGCCGTTGACACTGAGGGCCTGAACTTCCAGGCCACGTAGGTCGAGGTTGAACCGGTCGAGGTCCTGTGTCGCGACCAGGTCGATGGTGGCAACGCCGTCGAGTTGTCCTTGGATCGGCGCGGGTGCCGGATCCGGCGGGGTATAGGTGATGTCGAGGTCGTAGTGCTGCACGTCGTACCCGCCGTTACCCGAGTACGGGAAGTAATCGTCGCCGGCACCGGGGTCTCCTGCCGTGTATCGCGGTTCGCCCGGCGAGTCAGGAGCGGCGGCGGCTCCTCCGGTCAGCGCGAGCGCTCCGACGGCCACCAGCCCGGCTGTCGCGCCAGCCATCGTCTTGGAACGAAAACTGATCATAACTTCTCCTTCTGCTTAGTGAACGCACTCTAGACGCCTTACACAGCGTGGCGATAGCCCCGCTGGCCGCAAGGCCTTTGCCGGCGGCCCGGCTATCCTGCGACCGGATACTGTCGGCACATGCGATTCGAGGCTTCGATCGACATTGCCGCACCGGCTGAACGTGTTTTCGCCGTCTACTCCGATGTCGAACGCTGGCCGGAGTGGACTCGCAGCGTGACCAGCGTCGAGCGGCTCGATGACGGGCCGTTGCGGGTCGGCTCGCGGGCTCGGGTCAGACAGCCTCGCCTGCCTACTGCGGTCTGGGAGGTGACCGAACTGGTGCCCGATCGCTCTTTCACCTGGGTGGCGCGCGGACCAGGGATCGTCACGACGGGGAGCCACGTGGTCACCCCGCTGGACGGTGATGGGGTGAAGGCGACGGCAGCACTGGAGCAGGCCGGGCCACTGGGATCGTTGATGGGTCGGCTGACCAAGCGGCTGACCAACGAGTATCTCGAAACAGAGGTTCGCGCCCTCAAAGCTCGCTTCGAGGGGTGATCCGCCCGTCGCCGGTTCGATCAGTGCGAGCCGCCGTCGAAGAGCACTGCGCCGAGTCCTCTGCGTACTCCGGGTACGTCGGCAGCCCGACGGATGGCAAGCAAGGTGCCGGCCACGTAGGGTTCCGGGCTCTCGCCCGCGTCGTGCCGCATGGTAAGCCGCTCGCCCTTTCCGCCGAAGATGACCTCCGTGGTCGCCACAAAACTCGGCAACCGCACGGAGTGGATCCGGGTACCTCCCACCTCGGCTCCTCGGGCCTCGACCGGTCCGTGCAGCTCCGACAGCGGTACCGCAGCAGCAGACGTGCGGACTTGGGCCATGGTCTCGGCCAGCTCCCTGGACGTTCCACTGGGCACATCGGGCTTGCCCGCACTGGCGTAATCGACGATCTCCCAATGATCCAAGCGCTCGGCCGCCATCACGGCGGCCTGCTGCAGAACGGCAGCCATGATTGAGAAGTTGCCCGCGGCGATCACGCCCACACCGTGGTCGCGCGCCAGCCGATCGAGCTCTGCGTAGTCGTCCGCCGCCAGGCCGCTGGATCCGACGACTACGTTCACCCCGGCGCGCACTGCCGTCCACACGTTGTCTTTCACCGCCGAGGCGCTCGTGTAGTCGACGAGGACGTCCGCCGCAGCGGATTGCAGCGCCTCGGCTACGGAGCCGTACACCAATCCGTCGCTGCTCGACCCCACCGCGTCGGCCAGTGTTTGTCCGGCTGCGGACCTGGAGACCCCGCACCTCAACTGGAGGTCGTCGGCTGCGTCGATCGCAGTGACTATCGGCGCTGCCGTCCATCCCGTGACGCCGGCAAAACAGATTCCGATCACGCTCCAACGATAGGTGGGCTGGCTCTCCGCGGTGGCTTCGGCCGCGTCGTGCCGGCCGTTCTCGGGGCGGCCGCCGCATCCTTCGTTCCCTCGGAGTTTCGGCACCCGTCGGTCATGCGTCCTGGCAATCTGTCGAAGCGGTGGGCCACGCACCATCTGGCGCGTACCGTGAGGTGCGGAGCTTCCTTAATCCCTGCGCCTAATCGTCCGGACAGGAGAGGGAGACGACGCCATGACCGAGTCCAGCGACCAACCCGGCGACGCCGGTACGCTCGAGCCACCACCTGTTGGCTCACTCGACGTGACGGTCGAGGAGGGACCCGACCTCACTGCCGAGACACTTGACGAGTTCCTCGCTTGGGCGGCTGCTGTGCCGAACGGCGCTGTCGAGAGCATCACAGGCTACATCGACGCAGCGCGGGAGAGGAATGACGACAGGCTTATCGAGGCACTGAGCACCGCGCTGTGGCGGCTTCCGATCACAGACGTGTCGAGGCACATGGTGCTGCTGGCCACCGTCGGCGAGTTGCGCGACGCGCGCCTCGTTGAGGCTCTGTCGGACTTCGTCTGGTACGCCCCTCTCGTCGACGAGCGGCTCAATGAGCGACCCGACGGGTGTTCTTTCGAGGTGCGTGCCGACGAGATGCTGCAGGCCAGGGCGGCTGAAATGCTCTCGTACCTCGCGACTGAGGAGGCTGACCGCAACGCTCTGCGCGTTGCACTCGAACATCCCAGTGTGTCCGTGCGCGCGGCCGCGATCGACGCTCACCTGTATAACCACGGCGACAGCATCGAGGAGATCGAGAGGTTGCGTAGCGCCGTGCGCAGTGAGGACGCAGCACTGGTCGGCGTACCTCGCTTCACCCGCGACGGCGACACCGAGGAGTTCGAACGCGCCGTCGAAGAGTATTACCGCCGCAACCCTGACCAACTGCCCCCCGAAATCCATGCAGGGCCTAAGCCTGAAGATCGGGACATGAGGACGCGGGGAGCCGGCGATGTGTGAATCGAATCGAAACCTTGAAGAGATCCTGACCCATGGGTTGATTGGCGTCATGGGGGTCAACCACGACCAGTTCAACAGCTGGGCGACCGGCTACTTCCAGATCACGAACGACTCGTGGCACCCGTGGGGAACCTTCGATCCAAACGACAAAAGCCGACCGTTTGGCAAGACTCTTAACGCAGCCTTCCTCATGACGTACGCGCTCCTCGACGACGTCAACAAGCAGTGGCACTCGAGGGAGGACTACTACGCTGCTGCGTCCGGCCAGAACAACAGGTTTCACGGGCACAACTACAAACGCCGCCTTGTGCGCAACCAGCCTGAAGCGCGGGCATACAGCAACCGTATCGACATGTTCTGTCCGCTCTTCGCTCCCGGGAACATCTCCAACTTCCCCAGTCATCGGGCCGGGGTGATGATCCACGAGGGATGGCATCTGTGGCAGCGCAAGAACAATTTCGATTCAGCGCACCCGACTGGAGGAGCAAGCACGTGGTCGCAGGGCGACTACTTCTACTTCCATCGTGTCAGCAAGTTCCGATTCGGCGACTTGCACCGGTACAACACGTCGCCCAGCGACATGCGGTTTCACTCGCCTTACCAGATCGAGGCCGAGTTCTTCGCGGATCTTGCTGAGCTAGCCCGCCCGCAGGTACCCAACATCGTCAGCCAGACGGCACGCAGCCACGGCAACATTCTGCTTGCCAATGCCTTCGTAAACGCCACCGCGTATCGGATCGGCAACCCGCGGCCCTGGTAGACGTACATACTGCTTGACGCGCACTCGGGGGAAGTGGTCACAGGCTGGCTAACCGGGTGCTTCACAAGCCATCGATGGGAGCCGTTCTCGTGTCGCCGCCCGGGTAGGACATGCCGATTGGGTTTCGCAGCCGCGTAGTGCTGCTCCGACCGGCTTCTGATCGAGGGTGCCGCTGTGCAGGCCAGGGCCCGGCGGCTAGGGCTTGCTGGACCAGATCGGGTCCGGACCGTCCAGCCACTCCGTGTTGAACCGGCCGGCCGCATGAATCGCGATCAGCCGTAGCTCACCGGTCCCGCTGTTGACGAAGCCGTGGGCTTCGCCGGGAGGGCTGACGACAACCTGGCCGGCCGGGACCACTAGCTGCTTCTCGCCGACCTGAAATGTGGCCTCGCCCGACTCGACCAAGAACACTTCGGCATATGGATGTCGATGGAGCCTCGGTCCGACACCGGGCTGTGAGTGGACGAGGATGATCGAGAACGGGACGTCATCGTGGTCTGCGCCGACGAACTCATGGGAGTGCGGCTCGTGTGGCAGTTCGTCTAGGTCGAAGATCCTTGCCATGGTCACCTCCTCGAACCGACTCTACTGACGATCAACCTTGAGAGGGCTGCCGCACCGGTTCCCAGTGTCCGGAGACATGACACTTGCGTTGCCGTGCTGGGAGGTGTTCCGGGCAGGCTCCTGAAGCCTGGACCGTCCAGACTGCTGAGACTGGAGCGAAACGATGCTGAGAACCACCCGTCCGGCATAGTGGCCGCGTGGACTTTGCAGAACAGGTCGTCCTGGTGACTGGCGGCTCTCGCGGCATCGGCCGGGCAATCGCCATCGAGTTCGCGGGCAAGGGTGCCTCGGTGGTGGTCCAGTACCGCAGTGATGAGAACGCCGCACAGCAGACGCTGGATGCGCTGCCTCAAGGTGGCCACACGGCCCTGAGAGCGGACGTTTCCGACCCGCTCGAGGTCAGATCGCTCGTCAACCGGATCATCGACGACTTCGGCCGCATCGACGTGCTCGTGAACAATGCCGGCATCTACGAAGCGCATCCCGTCCTCGACACCAGCTATGAGCAGTGGCTGGAAAGCTGGCGGCGCACGATCGATACCAATCTCATCGGCCCGGCGCACCTCATTCATGCCGTGGTGCCGCACATGGTCGCTGCCGGGGGCGGACGACTCGTGAACGTCTCGTCCCGTGGAGCGTTCCGCGGCGAACCGACGCACGCCGCCTACGGCGCGAGCAAAG
>DATHUM010000034.1:0-4519 GCA_035462225.1 Jiangellaceae bacterium
CAGGCGGCCCGACGTAGATACATGCATGCAGCCATGTAGCTAAGTCGGGCCGCCTGCTGAACGTGATCGAACGGAATCAGGCGAGGAGGCGGGTTCGCAGCGCGTCGGTGTCGGCGTCCGTCCAGCCGTGCCGCGCGAGCCAGCCGAGCGGGCCGCCGCACTCCCGGTCCAGGTAACCCAGGAAGGTGTACATCGCCTCTGGCCGCGGCAGGTGCTCGTCGGTCGAACTGCCATCCAGATCCGCGGCGTAGGTCGGCGTGGTACGCAGCCGCTGGATGATCGCTTCTAGCCGTTCGCCCGTGGCCACGTAGTCGGCGACGATGGCATCCCGCTCAACGTCCACCACCGACAGCGCCATCGCGCAGACGACCCCGGTCCGGTCCTTCCCGGCCGCGCAGTGCGCCAACGCGGCACCTTCGCTGCTAGCCATGGTGCGCAAAGCCGCCAGCACAGAGTCCGGCCGGCGGGCGAGATACCGGGTGTAGTACATGCCGGTCTGGTCCCAGATCGCGTCACGCTCTTCGGGAAGGGTCCAGGGCAGGACGGCGTCGGCCGCCTCGACATCGGTACGCTGGCCCGCCTCGGGAAACAGCGACATGTGGTGGATCACCACCTCGTCGAGCCCGTTGAGCGGGCCCGGCCCTTCGGACTCGATCTCGACCCCGGAGCGCAGGTCGATGACGTCGCGGACCCCGAGTTTGCGCACGAGCAGCTCGACGTCGTCCGTGGTCAGGTCCTGCAGGTTGTCCGACCGGAACACGCGGCCGTACTTGGTCGAGTCGCCGCCGCGCGTAGGGAGCCCACCCAGATCACGCGCGTTCACGGCCCCGACCAGGTGGATCCATCGTTCGCTCACCCGTACAACGGTATGCGGTCGCGCGGCATCGATGCGTGGCCGGGGCGGTCAGGAGCCGGCGGGCCGGTCCTTGCTGGGTGCCTCATCTGCCGGGCCTGGTTCACCTGGCCCGGCTTCACCGTCGCCTGGACCGCGGAGTAGTCGATCGGGCGGGTGTCGGCGGCGGACGCCGGGGAGACAACAGGCGCTGTTCCGCCGGCGGACGCCGGGTAGCCGAGCGGCGGCGTCTCGTCGGGAGGAGCTGGAACGCCGATGGGTCGCGTGTCACCGGCGGACGCCGGAGATTCCGGCGCCCAGGTGCCGGCCGGCGGGCCTTCGTTCGCTACGCCTGGCGTCTCAGGAGTCGCCCGGTTGCGCCGGGTCAGAAAGTAGGCCAGGCCGGCGAGCACCGCGGCGACAGCGACCGCGATCGCGATAAGCAACCAGGTGGGCACGTCGGACCCACTGCCGTCGCGCGCGGTC
Source organism: Jiangellaceae bacterium (assembly GCA_035462225.1). Lineage (GTDB taxonomy): Bacteria > Actinomycetota > Actinomycetes > Jiangellales > Jiangellaceae > JASLBX01. The sequence continues at coordinate 1,319 of DATHUM010000034.1, forward strand.
GCCCGTATTTCGTTGGTCTCGCCTAGGACGGGCGTCCAAGTCACCGTGCGCCCGTCGAGCGTCCCGTTGTGATCCGTGACCTCCCCTGGAAAGGTGATCGACACCGAGATGTCGAAGTCACCGAGCCCGGCCGCCTCCGCTCCGATGTCGGTCATGTCCATCGCACCGCTGACGTCGTACGTTCGGCCTCGGCGTCGTGGGTGATGGACAACCCCCTCCTCGTCGGTGAACTCGGCGATGTCGACACCGTTCAGCACGAACTCCTGCCCCACGTAGACGTCGTCCTCGTAGGAACGTACGGTCGCGCCTTCGGGAATCTCCTCGTCGATGCCGATGTCGGCCAGGACGTCTTCTATCGACTCACCGGACATATCCACTCCGGGCCCCTGGCCGGAAAGGGATCACGCGGTCTCGGATCGGTGTCAGCTAGACCGGCGGTACGGTGTGCTCGTGTCCGAGGCCAACCAGCAGCCCACCGAGCAGGAGATCCGCGAGTACCTGAGCCGGCTACGTACCGCGCCGGCCGGGCAGGTCGTAGCCGAGATTCTGTACGGGCTGCTCAACGCGGCCCAGGCAAAGCTGGGCCGCCGAGACGGTCGCCTGATGATCGATTTGTCCGGTCTGGTGCTCGACCACACCCGCCGTCACCTCCCGGCCGCTGAAGTCACCCAGCTGGACCAGCTGCTCGCCCAGTTGCGCATCAGTCAGGTACGCGCGGAGAACGAGCTCGCCACCAAGGGCGAAGCCGAGCCCAACGACCTGTCGGAAATGCCGGCACCTCCTCAAACCACGCAGCCGGGCGGTCAACAGCCGCCGGCGCCCAAGCTGTGGGTGCCAGGCCAGAACCTGTGAAATCAGCGCGCCAGCTTGGGTCGGATGCAACCTAACTGGCACCATAGGCGTCTGCTCGGTCAGAAGGGTGGCGCGAAAGGCGCCGATCCGGAGAGTGAGGAAGGGCGCTTCGCGTGGCACGAGGCAGGTCGGTCGTCATCGCACTGGCGGCGATCATCACAGCAATAGCAGTCGCGAGCGGGGTTGCTTTCGGAGTCAGCCAGCTGGTCGGCAACGACGACCCCGACACTGCCGTACCCGAAGCAGCGCCGTCGACGACGGTTGCGCCGGAGCATGTCGAGACCCCCACACCGACCGAGACTCCGACGGAGAGTGAGACGCCGACACCGACGCCGACGTCCACGGCCATGTTCGCGCTGGGTGACACCGGCGACGGGGTACGCGAACTCCAGGCCCGGCTCAAGCAGATCGCCTGGTACGAGCCGAAGGTCACCGGCGAGTTCGACGACGTCACCCTCCAGTCCGTCGAGGGCTTCCAGGCCAAGCGGGGCATCGAGGTGACCGGCGAGGTCGACGAGGAAACCTGGGACCGCCTGGTCAGCATGACCCGCGAACCCACCGACGACGAACTGCACAACCGGGTCGTCGCCGGCCCGACGATCATCGGCCCCGGCGACTCCGGCGACCGGGTCCGCGAACTCCAGGCCCGGCTCAAGCAGATCGGCTGGTTCGAAGAGGATGTCACCGGCAGCTACGGCCCGGTCAACAAGGAGGCCGTCGCAGGCTTCCAGACCAAGCGCGGCATCCCGTCGACCGGCGAAGTCGACCAGAAGACCTGGGACCTGCTCGTCGGCATGACCCGTACTCCCACGGACGACGAGCTGCATAACCGCAAGCCAGCAGGCAGCAGCGACGGCAGTCTGCCGCAACAGTGCCAGACGGGCCGGGTGATGTGCATCGACAAGACCGGTCTGAACCTGCGCTGGGTCATCGACGGCCAGATAAAGATGAAGTTCGACGCCCGCTTCGGCTCTGAGCTGACGCCGACGCGCGAGGGTATGTTCAGCGTGTACTGGAAGTCGCGCGACCACGTGTCGTCGCTGTACGACACTCCGATGCCGTACGCGATGTTCTTCGACGGCGGGCAGGCGGTGCACTACTCTCCGGACTTCGCGGCGAACGGTTACGACGGCTCGTCTCACGGTTGCGTGAACATCCGCGACAAGGCCGGCATCGCAGTCCTGTTCGACCAGGTGAAGGTCGGCGACAAGGTGTACGTCTACCGTTCCTGAGTTCCGCCGGTCGATCACGTTCAGCATGCCTGCTGGTGCCGTACCACCCTCCTGCGGGTGGTACGGCACCGACATGCCTAGTGGAGAGCCAGCAGAATCCCGTCGACGGCCGGAACCGAACCGCCCTGGGCGGTGTAAGAAAGGCGGATGGACCGACCGGAGGGGCGGCCGACGGACAACGCCGACGTCAGCGACCAGGTCGCCGTGGACCGTGTTCGGGCCGGCGACCGGGACTCGTACGCCGTTCTAGTGCGCAGGCACGCCGCCGCTGCTCACCGGGCAGCGGTCATCTTCGGAGCCGGACCTGACGCGGAGGATGTGGTGCAGGTGGCCTTCGTCAAGGCATTCGAGGCTCTGCCGCGTTGCCGCGACGGTGCCGCCTTCCGGCCGTGGTTCCTTCGCATCGTGATCAACGAGGCCAAGAACGCCAAGCGGTCCGCGGGCCGCCGGTGGTCGGCGACCGAGCGGCTGGCCGTGCTCGATGTTCCGCTGGCCGTGCCGGACCCCGCGGCTTCCACGCTCTCTGGTGAACGGCGCGCCGAACTCATGGCGGCCATTCGCCGCCTGCCGGTACCGCAGCAGCGGGTGATCGCCTGCCGGTTCCTGCTCGAACTCGACGAGCGTGAGACCGCAACCTCGCTCGGGCTGCCGGCGGGTACGGTCAAGTCCCGGCTCCACCGGGCACTCCGGCGGCTTCAGCGTGAGCTCTCGCCCGAGGTGGGGATGGTCGAGCATGAACACTGAACCGCTAGCTGAGGAACTCCGCGATCTCGCGCGAGCCGTCAAGATCCCGCCGCTGGACGCCGACGCGTTGACTGCGCGCACCATGGCCCAGCTCGCCGAACCCGCTGGCACGACCACCGCCGGCCGGCGCTGGATCGCCATTCCGCGTCGCCGCTGGCAGGCGCTCGCAGGCGCGGTGGCCGGTCTGATCATCGTGCTCGCTCTCACGCCTCCGGTCCGCGCCGCCGTTGCGGACTGGTTCGGTGTCATAGTCCGGTCCGGAGCACCTGCTGAAAGCGAGCCGGTTCCGCCGGCGGAACCGTCGCTTAGCTTCACCGAGGCTCGAGAGCTGGTCGGCTTCGAACCGATCGAGCCGCGGACCCTCGGTTCACCA
>DATHUM010000035.1:0-1719 GCA_035462225.1 Jiangellaceae bacterium
TGGCACCACCGCGCCCGCTACACCGTCGGGACGACCCTACGGGAGCGCTGGCAGCTCGCCCCGGCCGCGGCCCGGGCCCGCGGCGACCTGGGCAACCGGCGGCTGCACCACCGGTGGGTCAGATTCATCGACCGCCGCAAACGGCCCACCACCGCCAACACCGCGATCGCCCGCGAGCTGGCCGGATGGTGCTGGTCGCTGGCCGTCCTCGACCACCCGATGACCAGCTGACCCCTCCCTGCTTCGTCGCCGAACCCGACTCACCGGCCCGGTGGCAGCGCGTGGAGCAACCCGCGAGCGTCACTATGAGCAATCCCCCCTTCGGGGGGTGCACGCTCGTCCTTAGACACGCGAACACCGCTCCAGCCGAACACCGTCCTGCGGTAACCAACCCGCGCATATCAGTCTGACCGCCGCGTCGCCAACGACACGCTCACCGGGCCCCGGCCAGGCGTCGAAGGGAAGGCGCACGCCTCCGCGAACCCCTGCGAAGACGGGCGCCTCACCCTGCCCCTTGACAGCAGGGCCCTCCATATCAGTGACCTTCGTGCCCCAGCACGATGAGGAGCTCGTGGGCGGTCGGGGGCAGTTCCGGGTTGAGGGTGAGTCGCTGGCCGTTGACCTGGATGGTCGCGGACCTGACGGTGCGCAGCGTGTTACCGAGCTTCTTGATCGAGACGCCGCTGCGGTGTTGGAGGTGGCGGCTGATCGCGAGGGCGGCGAACACGATCGTGAGGTGGGCCTCGATGGAGTCGCGCTGGTGGTGGAAGATCGGCCGGGCGCGTAGGTCGGTCTTGGCCATCCGGAACGACCGCTCCACCTGGTGAGGTCGGCTCGGAGCGCGGTTCTGGCCTTGCGCCAGCCCGTTTCTCCGAGCCGCCTCCCGAACCGGACATGCGACTTGGCACCGCATCCGGCTCTCCACAAGTCCCGTCACACCCGGGCGGTTACCGCCTGTGGCCACGGTGAGGGGATGACCGCGCGCCGGTACCGGTAGCGCGTGGTGCGTACCGCGGCCGGGTTGAACAGCGCCGTTTCCCCGTCGCGGGGCCACCAACCTCCGTCGCAGTACTTGGAGCGCAGGTCCTTCCGGGTGCTCCGGCGGTGTTTGCGGCGAGCCATCCGAACACCCGTCGCCAGACGAAGGCACGCAGGTAGCCGAAGGCGGCGCTGGACACGCCGGGGCGGAAGTTAGTTGCACCAGCCGCGCAGGGCTGCGTTGAGCTGGTGCAGCAGAACCTCCAGGGGCAGGTTGACGTCCTGTCGGCACAGCGTCTTGACCTTGTCGGTGATCGAGGCGAGCGCCTTCTTCGCCGGGTAGGTGCAGACGTAGCACCGGTTGGTGCCTCGCTTCCGGTGCCGCTGGATGCGCCATCCAAGGAAGTCGAGTCCCTGCTCGATGTGGGTGATCAGCGTCTTCTCCGGTGACAGGCGCAGGCCCATCGCGGGACAAGACGTCCGCGATCTGGTCGCGTAGCGCCTCCGCGTCTTCCCGGCTTCCGGCGACGGTCAGGCACCAGTCGTCTGCGTACCTGACCAGCCGGTAGTTGGGCAGACCTCGGGAACGTCGCTTCGAGCGCTGGCAGGCTCTGGCAGCCGGGCCTCCTGGACAGCGCGCGATGTGCTCGTCCAGCACGGACAGGCCACGTTGCTGAGCAACGGCGACAAGATCGACCCTTGCGGGGTACCGGCGCTGGTCTCTCGAAGGACCCGGTCCTC
>DATHUM010000036.1:0-2623 GCA_035462225.1 Jiangellaceae bacterium
ATATGGGCACGCCGTTCCGTCGGGCGGTGAGCGTCGCCCCGGTGCCGCCCGCGTCGGCAGCGACTGGTACGCTGCGGATGCCCCCGCTGGGGGTGGTGCCGCCTTACGGCGCGCACCTCGGTGCGCGCCTCCAGGGCGCCCCGCGCGGATGTAGCTCAATGGTAGAGCTCCAGCCTTCCAAGCTGGTGACGCGGGTTCGATTCCCGTCATCCGCTCCGGCGCCCGTAGCTCAGGGGACAGAGCAGCCGGCTTCTATCCGGTAGGTCGGGGGTTCGAATCCTCCCGGGCGCGCGCCCCACCGCTGGGCCGTGTCTCGCAACAGGGCGGGGCGTTCGGCTGCGCCTGCATCCCGGCTCGCGGCGTTGCGCCTCGCTCGAGTACGCCCGGTACGCGTCACTAGGCGCGCCTTGCGAGCCGGGCGCGGTCGCACCCTCGGCGCTCACGCCCCATCGGGAGACACGGCCTAGGAGACTGCTGAACAAAGCGGGGCCGGTTCCTTGGGGGGCCGGCCTCGGTCTTTGATGATGGGGACATGCAGGGGCGGGGTGATGCAGAGGCGGTGTTGACCGACGCGGCGGCGTTGTGCGGGGAGCTGGTGGGGGCGGGGTCGGTGCATGCATGGCTGGCGGAGCATCGGCGGCGGCTGTTCCCGGATGACGCGTTCGCGGATCTGTTCCCCTCGGGGCGTGGCCGTCCGTCGGTGCCGGCGGATGTGATCGCGGCGGTGATGGTGTTGCAGGCGTTGGAGGGGCTGTCGGACCGTGAGGCCGCGGAGGCCTTGCGGTTGCGGATCGACTGGAAGGTCGCGTGCGGGCTGGCGTTGACCGATGAGGGGATCCACCCCACGACGTTGACGTATTGGCGGAACCGGCTGCGCCGGTCGGACCGGCCGCGGCGGATCTTCGACGCGGTTGCCGAGGTGATCGCCGCGACCGGGGTGCTGAAGGGTCGCGGCAGGCGGGCGTTGGACTCCACGGTCGTGGATGACGCGGTCGCGACACAAGACACCGTGACTCAGCTGGTGTCAGCGGTCCGCCGGGTCCGTCGGCTCGTGCCGCCCGCGGCGCAGGTGCAGCTCAGCACGCATGACTACGACCAGCCGGGCAAACCGGTATGCGCGTGGGACGACGCGGCCGCCCGCGACGCGCTGGTCACCGGCCTGGTCACCGACGCGCTGGCGATCCTGGCGTCGGTGGACGGTGCGTTGTTGGATCGGGCTCAGGCTGACGCGGTTGGGCTGCTTGCGCTGGTCGCCGGCCAAGACGTCCAACCCGGCGACACCGACGGCACCTGGCGGATCGCCCGCGCCACCGCGGCTGACCGAGTGATCTCTACCGTCGATCCTGACACCCGTCACGTCCACAAGACCGTGCGGTCCCGCCGTGATGGGTTCAAAGCCCACGTGGCGGTCGAACCCGAAACCGGCCTGATCACCGACTGCGCGTTGACGTCGGGCAACACCTACGACGGAGCTGCCGGCGTCGAGCTGCTGGAACGCGAGACCGCACCGGTGCAGGTCCTAGGCGACTCCGCCTACGGCTCGGCTGCGACCCGTAAGCACCTCGCCGCCGCTGGTCACACCGTCACGATCAAACCGATCGCGTTACGCCGCACCGTGCCGGGCGGGTTCACGATTGACGACTTCACCATCGACACCGCCGCGCAGACCGTCACCTGCCCCGCCGGGCACACCGCCGCGATCGAGCCCGCAGGACGAGCGCAGTTCCGCCGTCGCTGCGACGGCTGCCCGCTGCGGCTGCGCTGCACGACCAACAAGTCCGGACGCTCCATCAGCATCCACCCCGACTTCGACGTGCTGCACGCAGCCCGGCGAGCCGCCACCGACCCGGACTGGCAGCGCAGCTACACCCGCTGGCGGCCGATGGTGGAACGCACCATCGCCTGGATCGTCGCCAAAGGCCACCGTCGCGTCCGCTACCGCGGCATCCACCGCAACCAGATCTGGCTCGATCACCGTGTCGCCGCGGTCAACCTGCGTCAGCTCATCCGCGCCGGACTCACCCAAGCCCAACACGGCTGGGGCATCGCCTGACCGACCGGCGGACCGGGGACAACCCGCCAAGACGTTCCACGGCACACAGACCACCCGCCAGGCGGCTTCCCCTTCAGCGCCGCATCCCCACGCGCCAGCCCCAACCGACCCGGCGCCACGCCGCAACGCCCAGCCAAACCCACCCTTGTTCAGCAGTCTCCTAGGAGACCTCCCGGTCCGGACGGCCCCCGCTTCCCCTCGGAGCGGGGGCCGTCGGTGTTTGTCATCCTGGGTTGACAGTGGGCAGGTGTCAATGTAGGTTGACGCGCATGACGGAGACCACGGAACTCGCCGAGGCGGCGGGCAGCCGGGATCCCGCGACGGGGCTCCGGGCCGTGGCGTCGCTGAGGCTGCTGGTGGATCAACTCCAGGACCTGCAGGTCGCCAGCGCGCGCGAGCAGGGATGGTCCTGGCAGCGGATCGCGGATGCGCTCGGTGTGACCCGGCAGGCGGTGCACAAGACGTACGCCCGACGCCGGCTCTTGCGAGGAGGGGACTGATGTTCGAACGGTTCACGCTCCAGGCCCGGCAGGTGGTCGTGAGCGCGCAGCAGGAGCCCAGAGGGCTACG
>DATHUM010000037.1:0-3992 GCA_035462225.1 Jiangellaceae bacterium
GCGGTCGTCTACTGGGCGGCGCAGCTGATCGGCGGGCTCGTCGCGGCCGTGATCGTGGCCTGGACGGTCGACCGCGGCGCGGTGGCGACCGGTGCGCCGATCCTGGCCGACGACGTGAACCCGTTCGCGGGAATCGTGCTGGAGGCCATCGCCACGTTCTTTCTGGTGCTGGTGTTCTTCGGCACCGTGGTAGACCGGCGAGCGCCTGCGACCGTGTACCCCATGGCGATCGGCTTGACCGTCGCCGTGGGGATCTACGCCACGGCCACGTTCACCGGTGGCGCGCTCAACCCGGCGCGGGGGTTCGGTCCGGCACTCGTCGGCGGCGAGTGGGGCGGCACCGCCGCCTGGCTGATCGGCCCGCTGCTCGGGGGCGTGCTGGCCTGGGCCGTGTACGAGTACCTGATCGCGCCGCGGCCGGAGGTCACCAGGCACGCGGCACCGGCCGAGCGGGCCTAGGCCGGCGGCAGCGGCTCCCGCCACCCACTGGTGATCGGCAACCGCCGGTCGCGGCCGAAGTTGCGCTCGGTGACTTTCGGTCCCGGGGGGTACTGGCGTCGCTTGTACTCCGCCCCGTCGACCATCCGGATCACCCGCCGGACGAGTTCGGCATCGTGGCCGGCTGCGACGATGTCGGCGGCACCCCGATCCTGCTCTACGTACATGTCCAGAATCGCGTCCAGGAGTCGGTAGTCGGGAAGCGAGTCGGTGTCGAGCTGGCCGGGGCGCAACTCGGCGCTCGGCGGCTTCTCGATGGAGCTGACCGGAATCGGCGGCGTCTCGCCGCGCTTGTCGGCGATCTGATTACGCCACCGGGCGAGCTCCCAGACCATCGTCTTCGGAACGTCCTTCAGCGGTGCGTACCCGCCGACCGCGTCGCCGTACATGGTCGAGTAGCCGACGGCCAGCTCACTCTTGTTGCCGGTGGCGAGTACGAGATGCCCATGCTGGTTGGACAGGCCCATGAGCAGCATGCCCCTGATGCGCGCCTGCAGGTTCTCCTCCGCCACGCCGGTCAGCTCGACGTTGTCCAGGAACGTCGTGACCATCGGTGAGATGGGGATCACGCTGTACTTGAGCCCGGTCCGGTCGGCCAGGTCGCGGGCGTCGGATCGCGAGTGTTCGGTCGAGTACCTGCTCGGCATCGATACCGCGTACACGTTCTCCCGGCCGATGGCGTCACAGGCGACGACCGCCGTGAGTGCCGAGTCGATCCCTCCCGACAAGCCGAGCACCACCGAACGGAAGCCGTTCTTGCGGACGTAGTCGCGCAATCCGGTGACCAGGCCGGCGTACACCTCGGCTTCGTCGGTGAGCCGTTGCGCGATGCCGGCCGCCTGCGGCTCGTACGCCGGCAGCGGATCAGTCGAGATCGTGTGCCTGCGCACCTGGTAGCCGGCGACCTCCTCGGTGCTCGTCTCACCGGCCGGCGGCGCGACCGCCGTGGCTTCCGGCAGTTCGAGGTCGACGACGAGACAACCGTCCTCGAACTGCGGTGCGCGGCCCAGGACCGCACCGTCGGCCGCCACGACCACCGAATCGCCGTCGAAGACAAGCTCGTCCTGGCCGCCGACCATGGCGGCGTAGGCGAGGGTGCAGCCGGCCTGAGCGGCCCGGCGCCGGCACAGGTCGAGCCGCACGTCGTCCTTGTTGAGCTCATAGGGCGAGGCGTTGATGACCACCAGCAAACCGGCGTCGGTGGCCCGGGTCGTGGCGACCGGCCCGCCCTCCTGCCACAGGTCCTCGCAGATGGCGAACGCGATGTCGATCCCGTGCATCCGCAGCACCGAAAGATGGTCACCCCGGACGAAATGCCGGAACTCGTCGAACACGCCGTAGTTCGGCAGGTGGTGCTTGGCCTGGGTGAGCACGATTCGCCCGCCGTGCAAGACCGCGAGGGCGTTCTGGGGGGCCCCTTTGGGCCGGCCGAGCTTTTCGGTGTGGGCGATGTCCTCGTCCCGATCGAGGTACCCCACCACGACGGCGACCTCGCCGAGTCCGTCGTCGACGAGCCGGGTCGCCAGCTTGTCCAGCGCTCGCCTGGATGCGTCGACGAAGGAGCCGCGAAGTGCGAGGTCTTCGACCGGGTAACCGGTGAGCGCCATCTCGGGGAAGGCGATCAGGTGCGCACCTCGGCCGGCCGCGTGCTTCGTGAAATGGACGATCAGCTCGAAGTTGGCGTCGATCGCTCCCACTGTCGGATTGACCTGGGCCAGCGCGATTCGGATCTGTGCCACCCGGCAAGCCTACGTCCGCGCAATGATCACGGGACAGCGGCTCGGCGTACGGCGACGGCCCGCCACCACCACCGTCTGAGGCGGCGAACCGGCACTGCGTTGCGGCGTCGGCTGCGACGCACCGGCCGAAGCTTGCGGGCGTCGGCGATCAGCTCGGCCCGCCTGATCTCGGCGAGTTGCTGGGCAACGACTGGATTGATCACGATGACTCCTGAGGCTGGTTCTGTGTGGCTGTTGTCCTGCCGAACAGCCTGCTCGCCGGGGGCGCGCCGCACATCCGTGCTCGCCACCGATTCGGCCACGGATCGCTATTACGGACTCGGCGGCACCGGCCACGGATTGACGTCGGCGTCCGACACAATGGGGGCATGTCCGAGGCGGGCGGATCAGGGATGGGAAGCATCTCGGCCCGGGAGGCCGAAGTGCTTACGGCGGTCGGCGAGCACCTGACCAACGCCGAGATCGGTGCGAAGCTGTTCATCTCCGTCCGTACGGTGGAAAGCCATGTCTCGTCCCTGCTGCGCGAGCTCGGCGCTGCGGACCGCCGGGAGTTGGCCGATCTCGCGGGACGTCTGAACCGAGCCGGGCAGGCCGACCGCTCGGCGCCGGTGGCACTGCCGTCGCTTCTCACGTCGTTCGTAGGCAGGGTCGCGGAGCAGGCCGCCCTCGCCGAGGCGATCGGCCACCACCGGCAGGTGACGGCGGTGGGTCCGGGTGGTGTCGGGAAGACGCGGCTGGCCTTGGCCGTGGCCGCGCAGGCCGCCGACGACTTCGCCGACGGCGTGTGGTTCGTCGATCTGGTGCCGGTGACAGATCAGTCCATGGTTGGCGCCGCCGTCGCCGCCGCGCTCGGGGTCGGCGACCAGCGCGGCCGCTCCATCGACGATGCGGTGGCGACGTCGCTCGGCGCCGGTGAAGCGCTGCTCGTCCTGGACAACTGCGAACACGTGCTCGACGGCGTGGTGCCGTTCGTCGAGCGGCTGCTGCGCGACTGCCCTCGGCTGACGATTCTGGCGACCAGCCGGGCGCGGTTCATGGCACCTTTCGAATGGGTCTTCTCCGTACCGCCGCTATCGCTGTCCGGATCTAACGGCGAGTCCGACGCGGTCGCGTTGTTCCTGGAGCGCGCCAAGGCCGCCGGCTGGACGCCGGCCGGCGAACCGGACCGTCGCCGTGTCGAGCGGGTATGCCGTGCCCTGGACGGCGTCGCCCTCGCCATCGAGTTGGCGGTTGCGCGGCTGCCCGCCCTCGGGCTGGACGGTCTGGAGGCGGCGCTCGGCGACCACCTGCGCGTGCTGGCCGGCCGGCGCGGGACCAACGAGCGTCACCAATCGGTCAGGGCGGTGCTGGACTGGAGCAATGCGCTGCTCGACGAAGTCGATCGGACCCTGCTGCGCCGCGTGGCCGTGTTCGCGGCCCCATTCGCGGTGGGTGACGCTATCGAGGTGGCTGGTTTCGCCCCGCTGGAACCGTCGCAGATCGTCCACGCTCTGGCCAGCCTGACCGAGCAGAGCCTGCTGATCGCCGCTGCAACGACGGGAGACACCCGGTACCGAGTTCTGGAGACGATCCGGCAGTACGGACTCGCCAAGCTGGCCGACGCCGGCGAGCTGGATGAGACCCGGTCGAGGCACGTGCAGTGGTGCCGGGCCATCGCTTCACAACTCGGCGCCGACCACCAGATGGATCGTGGCGCCTGGCGTAGCCGGTTCGATGACATCGCCGACGATGTGCGTGCCGCGCTCTCCTGGAGTT
>DATHUM010000038.1:0-1888 GCA_035462225.1 Jiangellaceae bacterium
TTGCCATCCATGACGATGGCCACATGGCGGGGAACCAGGTCACGGGGGATCTCCGGCGGTGCGGCGCCCGACCGGTGCGGCCGCGGAGAGTCGTAGCTCCGGCTCACACCCGCTCCACCAGCGGCAGCGACCGCAGCCCCCGCTCGAGGTGCCACTGGAGGAACGCGGCGACGATGCCACTGGCCTCCCGGCGGACCGGCTGGCCGCTGGCGTCGGCGACCGTCCAGTCGCCGGTGAGCAGAGCGCCGAGGAGCGCGACCGTGGGAGCCGAGGGCGCAACGGCGCCCGAGGGTCGGCAGGCGGCGCAGACCATACCGCCGGCGGAGACCGAGAAGAACGTGTGCGGACCGGTCGCTCCACACCGGGCGCAGTCGGCGAAGCTGGGCGCGAACCCCGCTACAGACAGGCCCCGCAGCAGGTAGGCGTCCAGCACCAGTCCCGGATCGTGGTAGCCCTCGGCGATCGAACGGAGTGCACCGACCAGGAGGAGGTAGTGCTGCACGGCCGGCTCGCGCTCTTCGGCAGAGAGCCGCTCGGCGGTCTCGAGGACGGCGGTGCCGGCGGTGTACCGGACGTAGTCACCGGTGATGCTCATGCCGAACGGCGAGATGGTCTCGGCCTGCGTGACCACGTCCAGCGATCGTCCGGTGGCCAACTGGAGATCGACCTGCATGAAAGGCTCGAGCCGGGCCCCGAACCGGCTGGTCGTCCGGCGCACCCCCTTGGCCACTGCGCGCACCCGGCCGTTGGAACGGGTCAAGAGAGTGACGATCCGGTCGGCCTCGCCGAGCTTCTGGGTGCGCAGCACCACACCCTCGTCGCGGTAGAGGCTCACCGCCTCATTGTCGCGCGTCCTGCGACTCGGAGGGCGCCGGACTCGCGCCGAACATGCGCTGCAGCTCTCAGCGCGCTGTTCGGCCCGGTCTTCTAGGCATCTGCCCTTCTCCCTGAGCGAGACGACAACCGGGTCGTGCGGTTCGGCCGTATGCCCGGCTGGTCGACGGGGCCGGCGGGATGAACGCAGCCTGGTCAGGCGAGCAGTCTTAGTGCGGGACCCATCGAGCCCCGAGCTCCTCGCCGGTCGGTGGTCGGCCCGGGAGTGAGTCGCGCCCGCCGTCCGGTCGGATGGCGTCCAGTTGCAGCGCGAGGTAGCGACGCCGCAGTTCGCGGGTGCGGTCGACGTCGTCGAGCCGAACCGCAGTCAGCTGCTCGAGGATCATCGCGAGGTCGTTGAGCACGAGATCGGCGCGGACCGCTCCAGCAGCATGCGCCTTCGTCAGCAGCTCGGCGGCCAACGCATTGGCCTGCTCGGTCATCCGGTACAGCTCCTCCGACGGTGTGAAGGTGCCGGCCAGATTCACGGTCAGCGCGTGGACATCGGCGTCGACCACATCGCGCAAGAATCCTTCGAAGGCGGCCCATGCACCGTCGTCCCGGCCGAGAGCGATCTCGGCCGCGGCGATGTACTGCCGTAGCCCGTCGGCGCACAGCCGCCGAATCATGTCCTCCTTGCTTGGGTAGCGCCGGTACAGGGCGCCGATGCCGACACCGGCCTGCCTGGCGACGGCGGAAACCGGCGCCGACGCGTCGCGCATGAACACCGCGCGGGCAGCATCGAGGATCGCCTCGTCGTTGTGCGCGGCCTGGGCCTTCCGTCCGCTCAGCGCCTTCGACGTCGTTGTCATGGTCAACACGATAGCACTTGAACGGAATGCTTCGTTCCGCTATGCTGCGGAGCAGAACGTTCCGTTCCGATGTCTTCAAGGAGGACGCCATGAACACGAGCACCGAGATCCGGCCGTTCCGCGTCGACGTGCCGCAGGTCGACCTCGACGACCTCCACGCCCGGCTCGACAGAACACGTTGGGCCAACGAGATCCCCGGGTCC
>DATHUM010000039.1:0-9999 GCA_035462225.1 Jiangellaceae bacterium
CGTCAGCCTCCGCCTGTTCAGTCCCGAGCAGGTCGACGCGGGGCATGTTTCGGCCCAGGTGCCGACCGCTCTCACCGATCAGGTCTGGATATTGACCACCGAGCAGGCGGAAGCCGCGCTCGCCACGGGTGTGGAGGTCGAGGCGACCTACTCTCCGGCCGGTCCTACCATCGAGGCCACCATCGTCGGTGTGGTCCGCTCACCGTGGTTCAGCGACACGCTGGACGGCGAAGGGTTCGTCGTTCCTTCGGCCGGCCTCTACGACGACTACGCACCGAATTTGCTCGGTGCCAGCGGCCTGGCCTCGATCAACGCCATGGTCCGCCTCGGCCGTGGTGACGCGGACATCCCGCGTTTTCAGGGCCACTTGGCCGAGATCACCGGACGGTCCGACATCGACGTGTGGAACCTTGTCAGCGCGACGGACAAGACGCGAGACGTCGTTCGCTTCGAGGCGGCCAACCTGATTGCCTTCGCTGTAGCGGCCGGTTTCGCGGCCATCCTGCTGATCGGGTTGGCGATCGCCCGGTACGCCGCCGCCACGGCAAGTGATCTACAGGTGTTGTCCGCCGTTGGCATGACACCACGCCAGTCGCGACGGGCAGCGCTCCTCGGCCCAGTGCTGGCGGCGGCCGGCGGCGTGACCGTGGGCGCAGCGGCCACCATATCGGCCTCCCGATGGTTCCCGATCGGCTCAGCGTCGGTGGTGGAGCCCAACCCCGGGCTGGACATCGACCTCGTCGTGCTGTCGGTAGGGCTGCTGGCTACTCCGGTGCTCGTAGCAGTGACGGCGGCGGCTGCGGCCGAGCTGGCGCTGCACACCTCACGATCTGCGCCCGCGGAAAGACCGTCGATGATCGCATCCGCCGCGGCGCGGGCGGGTGTGCCGGTGCCCGCCGTCCTCGGCATCCGCTTCGCAATCGAACCCGGAAGCTCCCGGCGGGCCGTTCCGGTACGCACCGTGCTGCTCGGGATGGTGGCCGGCGTCACGGGCGTCGTGGCAGCCCTCACTTTCTCCAAAGCCGTCGATGACGCGACGACCAACCCGGCGCGTCTCGGGGTTCTTTACCAGTTCGAGTCATGGATCGGTTTCGACAACTTCGAGCTCTGGCCCGCGGATGCCGGGTTCGCAGCGATGGCCGACGTGCCAGGTGTCGCGGGGATCAATGACACCCGGGCCCAGGTCGCCGACGCTGATGGCGAGCAGATCACGATCTTTTCGCTGAATCCGTTCGGGACCCAGCCGAGTTACGTAGTGACTGACGGCAGGCTGCCGATCGGACCCAACGAGATTCTGCTCGGCCAGCGCTCCGCGCAAGTGCTGGGTACCCGGCTCGGTGACACCGTGTCGCTGACCGCAAGCGGCGGAGAAGCGGAGTTCTTGGTTGTCGGCATCGGGTTCGTGGACTTCATCGGTTCTCTCCTCGGCGACGCCAATCCTGCCGGTGGGGCGGTGACCAAGGAAGGCTACGAAGCTCTCTTCGAACGTGATTACGTGATCCGTTACGGGCAGGTCCAGCTCGAGCCCGGTGCCGACACAGAGGCGGCGTTCGCGGGGTTGTACGAAGTCGGCACGGAAATCGCGGCCAACGGCACGTACTCCGCCGAATGGATCACTCCGACCGAGGTCCGCGAGCTCCCCACCGAGTTGCGCTCTGTGCGCACCCTCCCGATGGTCATGGCAGGCTTCCTGGCGTTACTCGCCCTCGGTGCCGTGGGACATGCGCTGGTGACGGCGGTGCGCCGCCGCGGCCACGACATTGCCGTGCTGCGCGCGCTGGGGATGACTCGCTGGCAGTCCCGAACCACCGCGATCACCCAGGCCACGGTGGTGTCCCTGGTCGGTCTGGCAGTTGGAGTACCCCTCGGCGTTGCACTTGGCCGCACGATCTGGCGCTACGTTGCGGACACGACCTTCATGCACTACGTGCCGCCCGCCGCCGCGGCAGCACTCGCGCTGGTCATACCGGTCACACTGGCAGCCGCCGTCCTGCTCGCGGCGTGGCCGGGCCGCGCGGCCGCGTCACTCCCGGTCGCCGACGTGCTACGGGCAGAGTAGGAGGCGTGATGACCAGGTTAGATGTCGCCCGAGAACGGGCCAGGCGCGACGTTGCGCTGTGGGCCGGGTGGGCACTGCTGGTGGCATTCACCGTCGCGGCAACCTTCTGGACGCTGCGCGTGCTGCTCGACTCGCCGGACCGGCTGGTGCCGTGGGCGTACCTCGGCCTCGCCGGCGCGCCCATCGCTGCATCCGCTCTCTTCTCACCGCGCATCCGGCGAAGTGCAGTTTCGGTCTTTCGACCCACGCTCGTACTGTGCGGGTTGCTGTTGATGGTGCTGGCTGTGTACCTGGTCGTAGTCGTCGGGCTCGGGGACGGTGTCGACGGCTCCGAGCACGGCGTGCTGGGACTGTCCATCGTGGCCGGCCTGGTGTCCGTCGTGCTGGCGCTGCCGGTGCGGGCTCGGTTGCGCGAGCTCGCCCGGGACTGGTCGGGTCCTCGCCGGCGGCCGGCCCGAAGCGTCCTCGAGACGTTCGGTACCCGGATGACTCGTGCGGTCCCCATGGACGAGCTGCTACTTCAGCTCACCGAGACGCTGCGCTCGACCATCGGCCCGCTCGGCGCCGAGGTCTGGACCGGCTCGGACGGACTTCTGGAGCGCGCTGTGTCGGTGCCCGAACAGCCGCGAGACCGGATCGCACTGGCCGGGCCCGAGCTGGCGGCGGTCACCTCGGCCCGCGTGTCCGGCAATGCGTGGGCCGAGGTGTGGCTGCCGCGGTTCGTCTCACCCGACCGTGCTATCCGGATCGCGCCAGTGACCCACCTCGGCAGACTGCTCGGCCTGCTCGTTCTGGCCCGCCCGTCCGACGCGCCGGGGTTCAGTGAGGACGACGACCGGGTGCTGGCCGAGCTGGCCAGGCAGGTCGGGTTGGCGCTGCACAACGTCTCGCTGGACACCGCGCTGCAGGCATCTCTTGAGGAGCTGAAGGAACGCAACGTCGAGCTGCAGGCCTCACGGGCCAGGATCGTCGCGGCGGCCGACGCGTCCCGCCGGCAGATCGAACGTGACCTGCATGACGGGGCGCAGCAGCGGCTGGTCGCCATGGCCGTGAAGATCGGTTTGCTGTCCCGGATCTCCGGCGACGATCCGACGGCGATCCAGCCGATGCTGGATGACCTGCGCGGCGAGGTACAGGCGACCATCGACGAGTTGCGCGAACTCGCTCACGGCATCTACCCGCCGCTACTGCGCAATCACGGCCTCGGTGAGGCGTTGCGCAGCGCGGCGAAGCGGGCCGGTCTACCGACGGTGGTCACCATGGAGACCACCCGCCGGTTCGACCCAGGAGTGGAGGCCGCCGTCTACTTCTGCTGCCTCGAGGCCATGCAGAACGCCACGAAGTATGCAGGCGACACGGCTTCGATCGAGGTCAGGGTGGACGCGGACGACAAGCGCCTGACGTTCGAGGTAGCCGACGACGGTGTCGGCTTCGATGCGACATCCGGCGACACGGGACACGGCTTCGTCAACATGCGTGACCGGGTGGGCGCGTTCGGCGGCACCGTCGTCGTCGACAGCGCTGCCGAGCGAGGAACCCGCATCACCGGCACGATTCCCGTCGCCGGTTCGTGACGGTGGCCGCCGGCCAGTACTCTCCCACCGTGACCGAAGCCACCGGGGTAGTGCGAACCGTCATCGCCGAGGACGTCCTGCTGGTGCGCGAAGGCATCCAGCGGATACTCGACGGATTCGACGACATCGAGATCGTGGCCGCCGTGGGTGATCTTCCGTCGCTGCTGGCCGCTGCCGCCGAGCACCGGCCGGACGTGGTCGTCACCGATATCCGGATGCCTCCGGACTTCAGTGACGAAGGAATTCAGGCCGCGACCCGGCTGCGCTCCGAGGCGCCGGACACGGGAGTCATCGTGCTGTCGCAGTACGCCCAGCCGGAGTACGCATTGAGGTTGCTTGAACAAGGGTCGCGGCGCCGGGCGTACCTGCTCAAAGAACGGATCGCCGATCCCGACCAGCTGGCCGGCGCGATCCGTGAGGTGGCTGCGGGTGGCAGCGTTGTGGACCCGAGAGTCGTGGAGCAGCTCGTCGCCGGAGCACGGCAGGCTGCCGACCCGGTGAGCACGCTCACCCCGCGCGAGCGCGACGTCCTGGCTCAGATAGCTCAGGGCAAGAGCAACGCGGGCGTGGCTTCGGCGCTGTACCTGACCGAGCGCGCCGTGGAAAAGCACATCAACTCGCTGTTCGCCAAGTTGGGCCTTTCCGCTGAGCCTGAGGTGCACCGCCGGGTGACGGCCGTGCTGATGTACCTGTCCCGCTGACCCGACGGGGTGGTAGCACCACCGGCCCGCGGCATGGTCGCCTGCTGGTCGGGCACCGCACGGCCGTGCCACTCTAGGAACATGGGCAGCCCAAGCCCCAGCTGGTCCGCCGAAGGCGTGACCGTCCTGGTAGTCGACGACCAGGAGCCTTTTCGTGCCGCGGCGCGCTTCGTCGTCCGCGCGACCGCCGGGATGCAGGTGGCGGGAGAGGTCGAAACCGGCGAGGAGGCGGTGGCCATGGCCGAGGCGCTGCGCCCCCACCTGGTGTTGATGGATATCAACCTGCCTGGCATCTCGGGCCTGGAAGCCACCCGGCGGATCGTCGACAGCCGGCCCGAGACCGCGGTGTTGTTGATGTCGACTTACTCGGCCGAAGACCTACCGGCACAGGCGCGCAGTTGCGGGGCGCGCGGCTACGTCCACAAGTCGAACCTCACCCCTGACGTCCTGCTCGCCATTGCCGATGGAACTGCGCCGACCGGTTTCTAGCCGGGCGCGTAGTCGACCACGACGACCGAGATGTTGTCCTTGCCGCCTGCAGCGTTGGCCGCATCGATGAGCGACCGGCTCGTCGCGTCGATCTCGTCGCCTGCTGTCAGGATGGCACCGATGTCCGCCTCGGACACCATGTCGGTCAGCCCGTCGGAGCACAGCAGGAACCTGTCGCCGGCTTCGAGTTCCAGTTGCCTGACGCCCGGCTGTGGTGTGTTCGGCAGCCCGATCGCCTGCGTGATCGAGTGCGCGAACGGGTGAGAGTTCGCCTCCTCGGCGGTGATGACCCCGCTTTGGACCAGCTCGGCGGCCAGCGAGTGATCGTCGGTCAGCCGGTAGAGCTGCCCGGCGCGCGCCAGATAGGCGCGGCTGTCGCCGACATGCGCCACGTGGGCCATGTCGCCGGTGATCAGCACCATTACTACGGTGGACGCCATGCCGGACAGTTCCGGTGTGGTCTGGGCCTCGGCCTGCACTACCTCGCTGACATCGACGATCGCCTGCGCGATGGCCGCTCCGGGGTCGTCGTGCAGGTGGGAGAGTGCTCGGTCGATGAGCCCAGGAAGGTGGTTGACCGTGACCTGGGCGGCCACGTCACCTGCCGGCTGACCGCCGACCCCGTCCGCGACAGCGAACAGCCCCCGCTCCAGATCGGCCAGGCACGCGTCCTCGTTGTTCTCGTGGATGCGGCCACGGTCAGAAAGCACGCCGGCTCGCAACACGGGCTGGTCCCGTCCTGAACCGAACAGCTTCATCGTCGACTCCTTGGCCACCGTTCGGATCACCCTAGAGCATGGGAGTGGGCGCGAGCCACGGAAGGAGGACACTTGGCCAATGCGCTGCTGGCAGGTCGAACATCCCGGGCCGATCGACACCAAGCCGCTCGGATTCACCCGGCGACCTACTCCGGAACCCAATGACGGCGAGTTGCTGGTGGGCGTGCTCGCCTGCGGCGTGTGCCGCACGGATCTGCACGTCGCCGAAGGCGACCTGCCCGTGCACCGGCCCGGGGTCGTTCCTGGGCACGAGGTCGTCGGCGAGGTAGTCGTCGCGGCGGGCGGCTTCGCGGTCGGTGACCGGGTGGGCATCGCCTGGCTGCGCTACACCTGCGCGACGTGCTCGTACTGCCGGCGCGCCGCGGAGAACCTCTGCCCGAATTCGCTGTACACCGGCTGGGACGCCGATGGCGGGTACGCGGAGTACGCGACAGTGCCGGCGGACTACGCGTACCGGCTCCCGAGCGGCTACTCCGACGCCGAACTGGCGCCGCTGCTATGCGCGGGAATCATCGGCTACCGGGCACTTGCCCGGGCCGAGGTCCCGGCGGGCGGGCGGCTAGGAATCTACGGCTTCGGGGCGAGCGCCCATCTGACCGCTCAGGTCGCAATTGCGCAGGGTGCCACGGTTCACGTGCTGACCCGTGGCGAGGCGGCTCGGGAATTGGCGCGCGAACTCGGCGCAGCCTCGGTGGGCGGGCCGGTGAACCTGCCACCGGAGCCGCTGGACGCGGCGATCTTGTTCGCCCCCGCCGGCGAGCTCGTCCTGCCGGCCCTCGCGGCGCTGGACAGGGGCGGGACGCTGGCGATCGCCGGAATCCACCTCAGCGACATCCCGTCGCTGAACTACCAGGACCACCTGTTCTACGAGCGGCAGGTCCGCAGCGTCACCTCGAACACCAGGCAGGACGGGCGGGCATTCCTCGCGTTGGCCGACGAGCACAAGCTGCGCGTCAGCACCACTGCCTACCCGCTGGATCGGGCCGATCAGGCGCTGGCCGACCTGGCCGCAGGGCGGCTGCGCGGAGCTGCCGTACTGCGGACCTGACGTCGCGGGGTGATCTGTGAGTAACCTCAGCGCGCCGCTAGGACTTCGCCGAGCAGTCTGAGGTCTTTGCCGATGACCCCGGTGACGCCCAGCCGCCGCGCCTGGTCGAGCTCTGCGGACGTATCGACCGGCCAGGTCATGACGTGTTCGACCGCGCGCCGGAACTCGGCGACGTCGTGCGCTGTGATCAGCGTGCGCTTGACCGAGACGGCGAATGCGCGGCGCGCGCCAGGCCAGCTGTCGGGGGAGGATTTGAGCAGTATCCGCAGCCGCCCGATCTGCCTTCTGCTGCCGGCCGAGAGGACGAGGCGGACCGCGTCGTCGCCGCGGAACGCGTCCAACATCGGCCACTGGCGAGTGCACACGGCGATCGGCGCGTCCGGCGCCGCCGTGCGCAGTGCTCTGGCCACCCGTGGGGCGAGGCCAGGGTGGATGCCCTTGAGGTCGAGCATGAGGCGGTCGGTGCCGTTCAGCGTGGCGAGCACGTGATCGAGCGAGGGCAGGTCCGCCGCCTTGCGCAGAACCAGCTCCCAGGGGTGGTCCCAGAGCAGCCACGGCCCGAGGGACTTGAGATGGCGGATCTCAGGCGTCCCGCGAAACGAGCGCACATCCGCCTCGACCAGATCCACGCCGACGGCGAGCGCTTCCCGCAGCGTGGCAACGCTGTTGCCCGCCCGGTGGGCAACAGCCAGCATGCCGCCCATGATCAACGCGAGTGGGGGTGGTGAGAGAAGCGGGGGGCGGGGGCGGCGCGGGGGTGGCCGTCGACGGTGACGATCGTGCCCCGAGCCCGCAGGTGTGGATCTTCGGCCGCCTCAGCGAAGGTCAGCACGGGAGATACGCAGGCGTCCGTACCGGCGAACGCCTCGGCCCACTCGTCGCGCGTGCGGGTCACGAACACGTCGGCGAACCGTTTGCGCAGCACCGGCCATCCGTCCCTCTCGTGCTGGGCCGGCAGGCCCTCACCGGCCAGCCCCAGCCCAGCGAGCAACGCGAGGTAGAACTGCGGCTCCAGCGCCCCGACCGCGATGTATCTGCCGTCCGCGCACTCGTACGTGTCGTAGAACGGGGCGCCGGTGTCGAGCAGGTTGGCGGCTCGCTGGTCGGTCCAGACGCCGAGGCCGCGCAGTATCCAGAACTGCTGGGCCAGCGAACACGTCCCATCGACGACGGCGGCGTCGACGACTTGCCCCTGGCCAGTTCGCTCGCGCTCCCACAGCGCGGCGAGGACGCCGACGGCCAGGTACATCGAGCCGCCGCCGAAGTCACCGACCAGATTGAGCGGCGCGGTGGGACGCCCGTCCGCGGTCCCTATCGCGTGCAGGACGCCGGTCAGGCCGATGTAGTTGATGTCGTGGCCGGCCTGCTGAGCCAACGGGCCGTCCTGCCCCCAGCCGGTCATCCGCGCATACACCAGCCGCGGGTTGCGGGCGAGGCACTCGTCCGGACCGAAGCCGAGCCGCTCGGCCACGCCCGGACGAAAGCCCTCGATGAGCACATCCGCGCTCTCGATCAATTCCCATGCCGTCGATTGCCCGACGGCATTTTTGAGATCGACTTCGGTCTGCCGCCGCCCGGGCAGGATGTCGTACAGCTCTCCGCCGGGCCGCACGAACCGGACGACGTCCGCGCCGAGGTCGCCGAACAACATCGCCGCGTGGGGGGCCGGGCCGATACCGCCCAGTTCGACGACGCGGATGCCGGCGAGCGGGCCGCCGGTCATCCGAGCCGTTCGATGATCATCGCGTTGGCCATGCCGCCACCTTCGCACATGGTCTGCAGGCCGTACCGCCCACCGGTCGACTCGAGCTGGTTCACAAGTGTGGTCAGCAGCTTGGTCCCGGACGCTCCCAGCGGGTGACCGAGCGCGATCGCACCCCCGCGGGGGTTGAGCTTGGCCGGGTCGGCGCCGGTCTCATGCAGCCAAACCAGGGGGACGGGGGCGAAGGCCTCGTTGACTTCGTACGCGTCCATGTCCTCGATCGCCAGGCCGGTCTTGGCGACGATCATCTCCGTTGCCGGGACGACGCCGGTGAGCATCATCACGGGGTCGCTTCCGGTGACGGTGAAGGCATGGAATCGGGCCCGTGGTGTGAGGCCCAGCTCAGCCGCCCTGTCCTCGCTCATGATCAATGCCGCGGACGCGCCGTCGGTGAGCGGGGAGGAGCTACCTGGCGTGATCTTCCAGTCGATCTCGGGAAACCGCTGGGCTAGCGCCGGATTGAGGAAGGACGGCTTGAGCTCCGCGAGCCCCTCAGGAGTCGTCGCCGGGCGGACCGTCTCGTCGACGGTGTGCTCGGTGCCGTCGTCCAGCGTGATCGGGACGATCTCCCGGTCGAACGCCCCGTTGGATCCGGCGGCGGCGGCCCGCCGGTGCGACTGTGCGGAGTACTCGTCCAGCACCTCACGATCGAGCTTCCACCTGGCGGCAATGAGCTCGGCGGAGATTCCCTGGGGAACCAGGCCGTCCGGATAACGCGCGGCGACGGCCGGGCCGAACGGGTCGGCGCCCTGGGCGCTGGAGCCCATCGGGACGCGGCTCATCGACTCGACGCCACAGGCGATCACGACCTCGTACGCGCCTGCGATCACCCCCTGCGCGGCGAAGTGTGCAGCCTGCTGGCTCGACCCGCACTGGCGGTCGATCGTCGTCGCCGGCACCGTGTCCGGAAAGCCGGCGCCGAGTACGGCGTTCCTGGCGATGTTGTAGGTCTGTTCGGCCGACTGGGAGACGCAGCCGGCGATGACGTCGTCGACCATGCCCGGGTCCAGGCCGTTGCGCTCTACCAGCGACCGGAGTACGCGGGCCAGTAGATCAACGGGGTGGACGCCGGACAACCGCCCGCCGGGCTTGCCCTTGCCCGAGGCGGTGCGGATCACGTCGACGATGACTGCGGTGGCCATGACCTGTCCTCCTGTGTGCCGGGTGCGTCTCCTACCCTTCGATCCTGCCTCATGACGTGCTTGCTGTGGACGATGCGGTGGATAACGGGGCCAGACCTGGGGGTAACCAGGGCGCCGCTGTGGACGACTCGGTGTGGCGAAAAGAATCATGGAATATGGCGCCGGCAGGGGTTGCGCAGCGCCAGGGACAGGCGTAGAAATCTCTCACGCCACCAGTGATGGAGCGTCAAGGATTTGAGGAGTCAGCTCCGAGAATCGGCCGAGAGTCTGGTCCGCTGGGCTTGAGGTAGATGCTCCAGGCATAGATGGCGACGGTAAGGCGAGGCTGTTTCCCGAGCAATCGGATTGACGCCAAGCCGAAACCGCGGCGAGGCCCTTCCAACTCATACTTGGAAGGGCCTCGTCGTATGTGTGCAAGTATGCCCAGGCCAAGGTGACGGTCAGG
>DATHUM010000040.1:0-20108 GCA_035462225.1 Jiangellaceae bacterium
CGACTCGCTGTTGTGCGTCGAGGGAGTTCTCGGCGAGTTGCTCGTAGCGGCGGACGAGTTGGCGCATGCTCTCATTCTGGTCGGCGGCGACCCTCGTCTTGCGGAACTCGAGGATCGTTGCCGCCGCGCCGAGTATCAGCACCGTGCCTCCGATCAGCACGCCGACAAAGGCGATCGCGCCGGGCCAGGTCGATGTGTCCATCAGGGCTCCTTTGTTGCGGGACCCTTCACCGGGTCCGAACGAGTCAGGGTGCTGGCCGCCTGGGCCAGCGTCGAGGCCGTCAAGCGCACGTCAAAGTCCGCGACCTCGTAGTACTTCATGGCCTTTCCGTCGTCGGACAGCTCAAGGTGCCCGACGATCAGGCCGGCTGCTTCCAGCCGCTGCAGGTGCATGTGCAGGAGGGGGCGGCTGATGCCGATCTCGCGGGCGAGATGGCTGACGTAGTCGCGGCCGGCCGCGAGTTGCGCGACGATGCGCAGCCGCAGCGGGTTGGCGAGCGCCGCCAGCATCTCGACCAGCTCGTCGCCTGTTGGCTCGGCCACCGTCATGCCCTCCCTTCATATGTAAACAATTTCTTACACATGCAACAGTAGCCTGTTGCGTGGCGGCAGCGCAAGCGAGAGTGGCGACTTCTTCCCGAGGGACAAGCCGGCCGGGCGTAGCCTGCCGGTATGAACGCAGTAGATGAGGTATCGCGTAGCGCGCTGCTTCGTCGCGCGCCGGCAGCGGCGTCCCGGCCGGGTGCTTCGGCAGTTCGCGATCGCAGCGTCAGTCTCGGCGAGCGCAGGCAGATGAGAGCACCGGCGTCGCCACCAGATGAACGCCGTCCCCGTGGCACTGACCGTTGGCAATTCACGCCGGCGAAATCATGGTCACTCGCGGCCGCGGTCCCCGTCGCCCTGGCGATCGCTGTAGTAGTGGAGCCGGAGGCGAACGGCCCAGAGCCAATCGCTCCGATCTGGCTGGACACCCTTACCGTGCTGACACTGATGGCCGCCGTGCTCGCGGTAGGCCTGCTCGTCGCAGTGGAGTGGTCAGGTGTCTGGATCGCTACGTTCAGCAATGCAGGGATGGTCCTACTGACCGCCCTGTGTCCGGTCAGCGGCCACCATGTCTCTGGCACGTATACGTACGTGCAGTTCGCGGTGTTCGGCGCGCTGACCGCCGCCAGCCTGCTCGTGCTCATCCGGTGCCGCCCGCCAGCAGGCTCGAGGGACGGTTCCCGGCTGGTCGTGTAGCCCGAGTCGGCAGCGAGCAGCCCAGGCCATCGCACCACCCCGCCCACGAGTGATCACTTGTTGCGGACGGGGGCACCCCGGCCGAATCGTGGCCGCCGGTTTCGCCGCGGTTCGCGATCCGGATCAACCCACGGTGGCGGGAAGAAATCCGGTAATCGATCAGGCCCAAGCTGGACGTCCCAGCCGTGATGATGCACCACCGTGTGGTGATGAGTGCATAAGAGGACGAGATTGTCCAAGTTGGTCTCGCCGCCGTCGGCCCAATGCTCGATGTGGTGCGCGATGCACCACGATGCCGGCCGGGTGCAGCCGGGGAATGCACACCCACCGTCGCGGGCGTTCAGGGCCGCGAACTGTGCCGGAGTGGCGGTGCGGAACTCCCGGCCCACATCCAGCACGGCGCCGTTCGGGTCGAGCACCACTCGTTGAATACCCGCACAGCAGGCGATCCGCCGGGCGGTTGAAGGCGAGATCAACCCGCCCCACAGCACATCACCCGGCGCGTTCTGCCCAGCCACCCTGAATGGAGCCGACGCACCGTCGCCACCGACAGCGCGCATCAACAACTGCCCGCCCTCGTGTTCGTGACCGCCGGCCAAC
Source organism: Jiangellaceae bacterium (assembly GCA_035462225.1). GTDB lineage: Bacteria > Actinomycetota > Actinomycetes > Jiangellales > Jiangellaceae > JASLBX01. Next base: position 1,840 of record DATHUM010000040.1, read on the forward strand.
GCATCGAGGCCGACCGTGACCACAACGCGATGAGAGATGCCGTGGTTGGTCTCGAACGAGTCGGCCGCGATCGCCCGGCGCGCCAGCTCGACCAGCGCATCGGCGGACCGCTGACCCGGCGAACGGGGGTCGCGCTCACCGTCGGCGGCTGGAACCGGCGCGGCCAGCGGATCCAGTGCGGTGCGCACCAACGCCAACCCTTCACTGGTCAGCCGGCCCGTCACCCGGCCCGTAACCTCGTCGAACCTCAACTCGCGCGCCCGGTGCCGCTCGGCCTCCAGCTCCTCCAGCGTGTCGGCGCTCATCAGCGCCAGCATGTACTCGCCCAGCTTGGCAACGGTGGACGGGTCGTGCTGTTCGCAGAACTCCGCCAGTTGGGACTCTGCCCGCTGCGCCTCTTCAACCGACACCGCGACTGGAACCCGCTCCATTACCTTGCCGACCACCACCACGTGGTCAGGAGAGATCACACCCTCGGCCAACGCTGCGGCGGTCGCTCGCAGCTCGCGGCCCGTCGCCGCTGATCGCACGTTCGCTGCGAAATCCACCGGCTCGTCATCGGCGTGCGACCGGTTGGCCACCTGCACCAGCGACCGCGCCCTTCCGGGACGCATCCGGAACCGCCCGGCCAGCCAAGCCGCCGTCGATGCCGCCCCCAACCGTCGCCCGAGGTCTCGGGCGTCGGCATCGGCGACGAGCGCCAGCTCAAGGCCGTAGACATAAGAGCGCAGCCGCTCGCACCCTTCCACCGCGGCCTCGAGCTCGTCGTCCGACAACCCGACGTACGCCGCATCGCGGCTTGATACAAGCTCTGCCTCAGCAGCACCGATCGCGCTCACCGCTGGGTGCGCGTAGAGGCCGGTGTACTGCTGATTCATGTCGAACACACTATCGAACGCCACCGACAACCGCGCCCCACCGAAAGCCCGGCGTGCACGTCCACCAAACCGAGGCAACAGGTCCGAAACGCAGTGCTACGGGTGTCGAAACATCACCGGCCTAGGTTCCTCACGCCGTTCATTGTCACGCGGCCATTCCGACCGGAGGATGCACTATGAGAGAGATCCACAGATTCCGGCGCTCAGTGGCGCGCGGTGCCACTGCAACTCTCGCAACCGTCACGCTCATCGCCACCGCCGCGGCTCCTTCCTCGGCCGCCGAAACCGATGAAGCAAACCCACCGCTCCTACTCGCTCCGTACTACACCGAAGCCGACCTGACCGGGGACCTTCAGGTCACCAGGGAGGACATCGACCTGGCCCTCAAGTGGCTGGGCGAGACCTCGTCGTCGCCCCACTGGAAGAAGGTCGCCAAGGCCGACGCCGACCAAGACGGCGTCCTCACCGTCACCGACGTCGCGGACCTCGCCCAGCGGATGGTGTATGACGACGGTCCGTTCACGCTGCTCGAGGCCTCCGCACTGGACATGCAGGCGGCGATGAACGCCGGCGTCACCACGTCCGTCGAGATCACGAGGGGGTACATCGACCGCATCGAAGCCTTCGACCGGACGCTGATCGGCAGCCGCCCGCTCAACTCGATCATCACGGTGAACCCGGACGCGCTCGAGATCGCGGCCGCGATGGACGCCGAACGTGTCGAAAGCGGCCCGCGCAGCCTGCTCGCCGGAGTCCCGATCATCGTCAAGGACAACTTCAACACCCACGAAATGCCGACCACCGGCGGGTGCGGCTGCTGGGACGACAACCTGACCGCAACGGACGCCACCATGGTCGAGGGGCTGCGCACCGACGGCGCCGTGATCCTGGCCAAGTCGAGCCTGGACGAGTTCGCGTTCGGGTTCGTATCGCAGTTCTCGTCCTTCCAACCCCCCGGCCAGACACTGTTCGTCGCCAGCCCGTACGACACCCCGAGAACTGCCGGCGGCTCCAGCGGCGGCACCGGCGCCGCGATCGCCGCGAACCTCGGCGGCATCGGCTTCGGGACGGACACCGGCGGCTCGATTCGCGTCCCGTCCTCGTACAACCAGCTCGTCGGCATCCGCCCGACCGTCGGCCTGGCCAGCCGCGACGGCATCATCCCGCTCGCCCTGAGCCAGGACACCGGCGGGCCGATGGCTCGCTCGGTGCTGGACGCGGCCGCCGCCCTCGACGCCGTCACCGGCTACGACCCCGCCGACCCGGTCACTGCGGCACAGGAGGGCCGCGTCCCGGCGTCGTACACCGAGTTCCTCGACGCGGACGCCCTCGACGGCGCGCGGATCGGCTACGTTCCCTCGATGGTCGGCAACAACCGGACGACCACCCGCCTGTTCGCCGACGCCGTGGCAGAGCTCGAATCGCTCGGCGCGACGATCGTCCCGATCACGCCGCCGGCCGGCTTCAGCGCCGTGCTCGGCGAGCCCAGCGGATCCACCAACGAGTTCAAACACGATCTCGACCAGTACGTAGCGAACTACCTGTCACCGTCGGTCGAATACCGCGACCTCCAGCAGATCGCGGATTCCGGTCGCATCGTGCCGTCACGGCGCAACACCTACCTCGTGCGCAACAGCATCACGCCCGAGCAGTACGAGGCGTGGGCCGGCCCAGCAGGCTCGCACACGCTGGCGCTCGCCGCCGGCAAGGAACTCGTCACAGGAATGCTGGACGACAACGACCTCGACGCGCTCATCTATCCGTCGACCAACCCGTTCAGCACGCAGGGCACCAACCTTCGGCTCAGCCCCAACACCGGCATGCCGTCCGTGACGCGGCCGACGGGCCAGGCCGTCGAAGCCGACGCGACGATCACCGGAGCCGGGGTGAACCTCGAGTTCTTCGGCCGCGACTTCGACGAGGGGACCCTGCTCGGTCTCGCGTACGCCTACGAGCAGTCGACCCACTGGCGAACCACGCCACCCTTGTTCGGGGAGTTGGACTGACATGGCCGCGCGAATCGCCCCGACCACGAAACCGACTGCGAAGGACCGACCGATGCGAACCAGCCGTATTCGCCGTACCGTCATCGCCGCCACGCTGGGCCTGCTCACGGCCGGCACCTCAGTGGTCGCCACCGCCGAGGAGACGCCCCAGCCGACCTACTCCGTCGCCGTCTCGACCGCACAGGTGGCGTTGGGCGAGACAGTCGAGGTGACGATCACCGCGTCGGACGTCCAGGACCTGTACACGTACGACCTCACCATCGAGTTCGACCCCGCTTTGTTCGTGTACATGCCGGGCAGTGCCGAGTCCGGAACGAGCGGTGTGACAGTGGACGACCCGGCGCCGTCCAACGTCCGCGTCGTCCACACGAAGCTGGGTACCTCGCCTGCCGCGAGCGGTGACGTCTTGCTAGCCACGGTCACGCTTCGCGCCAAGGGGACGGGCGTGACGACGGTCGAGGTGCCCTCACTCGTGTCGGTGGCGACCGACAAGTCGACCACGACTGTCTCGGACGTCGGTTCCGCGGAGGTCACCGTGACGACGAATTGACGGCGAGTCCGCCGACCGGGCACGAGCTTGTCCGTCTGATGCTCGTGCACGGCGTGATGGCGGCCAGCAGGTCGCGCACGAGCGCTCCGCCTAGTGCTCGTGCGCGGCGTGGTGGTCGGCCAGCAGGTCCTCACCCCAGTCGCTGCGCAGGTCGCGCCACACCGTGTGGATGTGGTTGGCGTTGTTCTGCGTGTTGTCGTACTCGAGCAGGAACGTCGGGCCCAGCACGGCGTAGTAGTGACCGTGCCCGGGCTCGACTGGCCCGGCCCACCGGAACGACACCCGCTCCAGCCCGCCGCCGCGGATGGCGTCCCACGACGTTTCCGCCACCTTGGGGAGGGCCCGGCCGAGGTAGTGACGCACCAGCCGCACGAGCAACTCCCGCCCCTCGCCGTCCATATCGACGTATGCCAGCCCGGGCGGGATCCGGCTCACGTCGGCTACCGGGTCGTGCCGGGTCAGGATGTCGCTCGGCGCCAGCGGCCCGGTGACAGCCGTCTCGCGCTGGTGTCCAGGCAGCGCCGTGACCAGCGCACGGCCGAGGTCCTCGTCGTGCGGGAGGGTGCGCAACCCGGCGTGCGGGTCACTACCCGGCACGACCGCTGGGTTCGCGCCGAAGAACATCGGTGCTCCCGCCACCTGCTCCCCCACGATCGTCAGGTGCACGGCCAGGTGGTGGCCGCCGACCTTCCACGCCCACGGCTGCTCACCGCCCGGCTCGCCGAGGACGCGGAACCAGTAGAACTCCGAGTTACGGCGGCGCCACCCCGGCCGGCCGATGGACCGCTCCAAACCCGCCAGGATCTCCTCGAGCCGCAGGATGGCGCGGGCGTCGGACAACCCACGATCCGAGAGGCCGGTCGCGAGCAGTTCCATCGCCCGCGCCTGCTGCTCGGCCGTCATGTCGACCAGCGCCAGGCCGGGTCTCGGCCCAGGTAGGTAGGTGAACTCAGTGCGGTCGGGCGAGTCGAACGGGACGTGCAGCAGTGGTCGCTGCTCCGGCTCGAGCGATTCGATCAAAGCCAGGGCGGCCGCCGCCATCCGGCCCGCGAAACCGGTCGATGAAACGAGGTGCGCCATCGGCGACTCAAAGGTAGTAGAGGTCGACGTTCGGCTCGTCGTCGACGATCTGGTCGCAGGTCGGGCAGTACCACAGCGCCTGCAGGTCCGTTCCGCACGCGGCGTGCCGGGGTGCCTCCGCGGCCGGCGCATGCCTCGCTCCCCACTGCGCCAGCAGGCGTAGCGCCCCGGCCAACTCCATGCCCTCAGCGGTGAGCTCATAGTCCGAACGTGGCGGCCGTTCGCTGTAACGCCGGGATACGAGCAGCCCGTCGCGCTCGAGCCGCTTGAGGCGCTCGGACAGGATGTTCGGTGCGATTCCGGGAATCTGCTCTAGCACGTCGCTGAACCGACGAGACCCGCCGAGCAGCGCCTCCACGACCAGCAGTGTCCATCGGTCACCCACTCGCGCCAGCGCCTCACTCAGTGGGGACGCGGTATCCGCACGCGCCGGACGCCGCTGTTGGCTCATCGACCGATCGTATCCTTGACATCACACCGGCAGTTAGTAGTAACTTGCAAGTTACTACTAGCTCTTGTGGAGAGGCAGACGGTCATGGGCCTACTCGACGAGATCCAGACGGACATCCAGCGCGTGGCCGAACACGCCGGCGGCGCTGTCGTCGGCATCGGACAGCGGTGGGGAGTCGGGTCTGGCGTGGTGATCGACGAAGGCCATGTGCTGACCAACGCACACAACATCCGGGGTGAGAAGGTCACGGTCACGTTCGCCGACGGGCGCACCGCCGACGGCCGGGTTCTGGGCGCGGACGTCGACGGCGACCTCGCCGTCATCGAGGTCGACACGGCAGGATCACCGGTGATCGACTGGACGTTCGCGACACCCCCTCGAATCGGAACGCCGGTGTTCGCCCTGGCCAACCCGGGCGGGCGCGGGCTGCGGGTAACGCTCGGCTTCGTGACCGGTGTCGAGCGCACGTTCCGGGGGCCCCGCGGGCGCCGCATCACCGGAAGCCTCGAGCACAACGCGCCCCTGCTGCCGGGCTCGTCCGGCGGGCCGATCGTTACGGCGGGGGGCCAGTTACTCGGCCTCAACACCAACCGGCTCGGCGAGGGCTTCTACCTGGCCATCCCGGCGGACGAGAACCTTCGAGCACAGGTCGAGCGGCTCACGCGTGGAGAGTCGGCCATGCCGCCGCGCCTGGGCATCGCGGTCGCCCCCGCACAGCTGGCCAGGCGGCTTCGGCGGGCCGTCGGTCTCCCCGACGCCGATGGACTGCTCGTTCGCGACGTGGAGGACGACAGCCCCGCGTCGCGGGCCGGGCTCGCCCAGGGTGACCTGATCACCTCAGCTGACGGACGCTCCATCCGCGGGATCGACGACCTGTTCGACCTGCTCGATGCGGCGACGAACGCAGAGATCGAGCTGTCGGTCATCCGGGGCGCCGAGCAGCGGAACGTCACCGTGACACTTGGCGGGGCGGCCGATGCCTGACCCGAGGCGGGTTCTGCTCACCCCTTGACGTAGGACAACTTCTCGGCGACCTTGCCATCCCGCACGCGGAACAGGTCTACACCGCGCACGTGGCCCTGCGTGCCGGCCTCGTCGATCCACCGGTGGCGCCAGCGCATGATGCCGCGGTCACCGGCGATGACGAGCTCCTCGACGTCGAACGTGCGCTCGACGGCAGAATCGAACAACTTGCTGAAGAAGTCGCCGATCGCCGCCTTGCCTTCGTACGAGTCACCGTCCGGCGGCAGCGTGCTCTCGAAGAAGCAGTCGTCCGTGATGGCAGCCGTGAGCGCATCGACGTCGTGGCTGTTCACCGCCCGGTGGAACCGCTCGATCGCCGCCTCGGTGTCGTTCGTGGATGTCATGGGTCCCCCTCGCTACGCATGTTGGCTGTGGCGCACTGCGAACCGCAGGTCTGTATTCTGACCCGAGGTCTCGACCACCGTGCGCTCAAGGGTGAGCGGGGCCAGGTCCGAAGCACTCATACGGGAGATTGTCCGCTCGCGCTGTTACCCCGGCATCCGTCTGACGGCCGAATGCAACTACGCAAGTCGACGTAGGTGTGACGTCGGATCACCTGTCAGGTGCCAGACCTGTGGCGTCGCTCCGCCGTCCCCAGGCGGTTGGCCTGCGTGCCGAGCGTCAGTCGCTAGCGGTCGACGGGGCTCATGCCGCGTCCGCCAGGGCCATGCACTGGTTGGCCCAGGCGGCCAGCACTCGTCGTCGTCCAGACCGATCGGCGGCCCGCCGAAAGTCCACGTGGACCGGCGGACGTTGATCAGTGAACCGAGCAGCGACACCGTGAGGGCGTCGAGACCGCCCCGGGCTCCGCTGTTGGGCCCCATCCGGCGCTTGAGGATTCGGCCATCGCCTTGTGGGCCGCGTCGGAGATCCGCGCACGGCAAACGCCTCCTTGCCCGGGAAGTGCCGGTAGAGCGCACCGCCACGCGGCAGCAGACCGGAAGCACACTTTGTCCAGGTCGTACGCGCCCTGGATTTGGACCGGTCAGCGGTTACTGCAGCGTGGTCGACGCACCGTAGATGTTCTGATCCAAACCACCGGCATTGGGACAAGTGTCCGGGCCGAACGAGCCGTCCTCCAGTTCTTCTCTGCACTGCAAGACGTCGAAGCCGTCGTTGAAGTCCTCCCGCGGATCGACGCCTTCGACCACGTCCCGGTTGTCGGTCCACGCGACGTAGCCGACCAGGCCACCCTCGCCGTCGGGTGCAAGCGAGGCCCAGTTGTAGTCGCCGTGGAACGGGATGTCGCGGTTGCCGAACATCTCGTACTGCGACTGGTGCGCCCGGCTGGACGCCTGCGTCGTGCTCCACGTAGTGCCGCCGTCGTTCGATGTGGCCATGAACGCATCGACCACCAGCGCACCGGTCGAGACACCGCGCAACTCACCCTCGACTTCCACCAGAGTGTTGCCCAGTGGGAACTGGACGTCGTAGGCGGGATCGTTGCGGTTGTCCTGCCAGACCGCCAGCAACGATCCGTCGAGCGCGTCGATGTCGGCGAAGAACTGGTGGCCGGCGTCGGCCGGATTGATCGCCTCCGGCTCGGACCAGGTGGCGCCGTCGTCGACCGACCTGATCACGTATGCCAGCGACTGCCCGACCTCACCGCCACCTGCCGACTGGTACGACGTCTCACTTGGCTCCGTGGAACCCGGCCGTATCTCGTTGTAGATGACGTACAGCCCGCCCAGTTCGCCGTTCTGGTCCGCGGTGACGCGGGGACCCATCGGCACGCGGTGGAACACGAAGTCCGACGGGCAGGTGAACGGCCCGTCGCCGCAGTCCCTCGTTCCGTCGACGGGGAAGTAGGGACGGACTTCACGGATGCTGGTCGCCTGGCTGAACGTGCGGCCACCGTCGGTCGAGCGCACAAACCCAAGCCCGGCTGAGCTAACGGCACTCGGGTCGTCGAAGGTCTGGAAGGTGACGTACACGTCCCCGTCATTCTCGACCGCGATGTCACAACCCTGCACAGACCCGACCTTGCCGACATTGGTCAGCGCGATCGGGCGCGAGAAGGTCTCGCCCGTATCGGTGGAACGGCTGAAGAAGATCTTGTTCTGCCCGGCCCCAGTGAATCGGGCCCAGCACACGTACACGTTGCCGTCGTGCAACCCGCCGGTGCGGTCCGCTTCCAGCATCGGCTTGTCCTGGAAGATGCCGAAGAAGTTGCGCGAGGGCGTGCCCTCGCCAACGATCCGCGTCCGCAGGTAGTCGGCTGGGTAATCGTCCGCTCCGCTGATCGGCTGGTCGGCAGCACCGTAGGTCGCCACGTAGACACTGCCTCTGATGTCGTCTACGCGGTTGAATGCAATGCCTCCCACGAACAGGTTCCCGTACCGGTCGAACGCGGCGATCGGGTCGCCCGCGAACCGTCTGGTGCCGAACAACGGCGACTCCTGTCCCTCCTCGGACGTGTCGAACGGGTAGCCGGGCACGAACGAGTTGAACCAGGTCTGCCCGCCGTCCCGCGAGTAACCGAAGCCCTGCCAGCCGGCGTCGAGATCGGCCAGGCAATAGTCGTTCCAGCCGGTAACGATGGTGTCGGAGTCAGTCGGGTCGATAACGGAGTATGGCTCGTTGGCCTGGCGGCGACTGCCCCCCGTATCGGTGTCGTCGTTGCAGAGGTCGATGGCGTCATCGGTGCCGCCGTCGTGGCGGACCCACATCACGTCCTCGCCCGTGATCTGGTCTTCGGTGGTGTCGGCCGCGGCCGGCACAGTCGCAATTGCGACGAGGAGCACGGACGCCACGATAGGGAGTGATCGACGCTGCAGTGAAATGAGCGCTGGCATGAGATCACCTCTCAGCGCTGCGGAGGAAACCCTCTAGAGAATTTCACGATAGAACTGCGGAGACGGCGAGGGAAGACATTTCTCAAATCCAAAGTCACGTCTGACGTCTCGCAGTTTCGGCGCGCGTAAGGCCAGCTTTCAAGAAGTGACGGATGACCGACTGCCGCTTGCGCCATGAGCCGGCCCAGACGCTCGTCCCCGCGAGGTAACCGTGACCGGTTCGTCGGACCTCCGGCGTTCGACCGACTCGGCGAGCTAAGTTCCAACTGGTAGTTCGACGAGGTCGCCGGCGCCGGGTGTCTGCTGCCGGTCGAACTGCCGAACGACGAGGTCCGCGTATCTGGGGTGTGCTTCGCCGGCCGTTGGGACGACGGCGGCACTGCGCCCGCGGTACACAGCGGCGGTCCAACGTCCCAGGATCAGCGCCGATCCGACGCTGGTGACCAGCCCGTAACCGACGAGTGCCACGTCGCCGACCAATAGCCCGTAGCACCCCCAGAGCACCGCTTCGGCGATCGACAGGCTCCAGGTGGTGGGCGAGACGCCGGTGGGGCACCGTTCGCGGAATACCGCAATCACCTGAGGTGTCAACTGGACCGCCGGGGTGACCGACAGCACCACACCGAGCACACCGACGCCACCCAGCGCCCCGGCGGCGGCCAGCAGCGCGGCGTAGCCGGCGGAGGTGGATACCCAGGTGAGCCGGCGATCGAGCGGAGCGATGACGCACAGCGCAACCCCGTAGGTCAGCGTGGCGAGGGCAGGTGCGGGCACGGCGGCCCACAGACCCACGGCCGCGAGGTACCCGACCCACGCCGAGTTGGTGACGACACCGAATGCGGCCCACACCGACGAGACTCCGGTCGCATCCCGCCGGCCTATTGAGCGGACGATCTGCGGGATGAGAAAGACGGCCGCAAGCGCCGTGGCGGTCGCTGCCAGAGCCTCGGTGACCATTGGGGGGCTCAGTCCTCGGCTTGGCCGGTTCGGCGTAACCGCTCCGCACCGGCCGACCGCGGCTGCGCCGAACGGGCCAGCCGCGGCCACGCCATGCTGCGACCTAGCGCGGACAGCCCCTCCCGCTGTCGGCGTTGCCCGACCAACTCCTCGACAGCCCATATCTGCGCCGCGGCAGCGCACAACGGCAGCCGTGACACGCGTGGCTCCTGCATGCTGTCCCCCGGATCCCTCGGCCCGTTCCCGAATGGAGCGGATGCCTAGGAACGTATGGCTAAGGGGGGTGCGGCCCGCATCAGGAGATTTCCGTAAATCGGCAGGTCAACAGCAGATCGATCAGCCGACGTTGACCGCGTACTCCCAGCAGGAACCGACGGCTCAGTAGCCGACCCAGCCCCTCTCGTGAGCGAGCGACGCCGCCTCGCCCCGGCTGACCACGCCGAGCTTGCGGAGGATGTTCGAGACGTGCACCGACGTCGTCTTCTCGCTGATGAACAGCTCGTCGGAAATCTGCCGGTTGCTGGCGCCGCGGGCGATCAGATCCAGGACCTGACGCTCCCGAGGAGTCAATCCGTGCGGCTGATCCGCCGCTGACCGGACGCCGACGTCGATGCGCGCCCTCGCCGCGAACCGCTCGGTCAGTCGCTGAAGTGGCCGAGTGCCCCAGCCGGTCGCGAGTTGATGGACATGGCGAACCCGGCGAGCCGCTTCGGCCTTGTCTCCGTCGGAGATCACGATCGCTTCGGCGAGCCGCAACTCCGCATACGCGCCCACATACGCCATGGAGAGCCGCTCCGCCGCGGCCACGGCATCGGCCCAGACTCCGGGATCAGACCCACCGACGAGCCGGGTTCGCTCACCCTTACAGACCGCCGCCAGCACCCCTACTTCCCGCTTCCAGCCCGTCTCCGGGCCTGGCCGGCTCGTCAACTCTTCCATCAGTTTGTGCAAGCTCAGGCCACGCTCGACGGCCAGCCCCGGCTCGCCGGAAAGCCGCCGGGTGCGAAACCCGTCCGCGGCGTTGGCCTCACACCGCAACCCGAACATCAACGACCAGGCCCGGGCTATCGGCCGGTCGGACTCGGTGGACAGCTGAAGTGAGATGTCGAGAGCCTCACGGGCCGCATCGGTGTTTCCGTCCCAGGTCTCGAGGTCGGAAAGCTGGCCGGTCACCTCCATGCGTGACTCTTCGTCCTCGAAGACGTCGCGTCGTGAGATCACCCGACGCGCCGCGTCGAAGTCACCGAGAGCGATCAGCAGTGGGATCGACAACGCCTCGTCGCGACGCGCGGGGAATCGTTGTACGGCTTCGTCGGCGACCGCACGTGCCTGATCAAAACGACCCAGCTTGACCAGGTCCTCTTGCAGGTAGGTGTACATCTCAGGCAGCTGATGACCATGGCCGAGTCGGGGCAACTCGGCGATGGCCTGCCGCGCCCTGGCAACGGACTCCTCCCACCGACCGGCCTCGCTCGCGCACACGTGCAGATTCCAGTGGCTTCTCATCTGCTGGTACGGGTCACCGATCGCCGTTGCCAGCGTCAGCGCGTCCTCGATCTGGCGCAGGCCCTTGAAGTCGTCGTCGAGGTAGCACGTCACGACGCCGAGCGTGTTGAGCGCGCCGCACTCGACCACCGCCGCCCCGACCTCTCGGGCCATGACGACAGCCTGTTCGGCGACGGTGCCCGCCTCGCGAAGCTGGCCGAGCAGCGACAGCCGGCCGGAGTAGCCGGCCAACACACGAGCGCGCTCCTCCGACGGTGGGCTCGCCGGGACGAGCTCGAGTGCCCGCTTGATCGCGTCGAACGCCTTGCCGGACTCGGGCGTCACTCTCAGGTACCGGCTCAGCCGCTCGTAGAGGATGCCGGCCAGCCGCGGCTGCGTCGCCTCGTCGATCAACCCGGTTGCCTGCCGGATGAACGCCGTGGCCTGCGTCGGGTCGCCGCCGTTGAATGCGTCTTCAGCGACCCGCACCAGCAACTCGACCTCGCTTCCACCGGTGCTGGCCTCAGGATCCGCCACCTGATCCCACACCGCCAACGCGTTGGCAAGGTAGTCGTGCGCCTCCGCGAACGCGGCGACCGCCTCGGCTTCGGTGGCGGCTTCGACCCAGGCGCCGATCGCCTTGTCCGGGTCTCCGGCCTCTTGGAGGTGATATGCCAACTGCGCGGTCGACGCGGCCCGGCTCTGGGTGGACCGCTCCGACCGAGAACTCAGGGCCGTGGCATACGCGGCGTGGTACTCCCGGCGTTCACCGGCGAGCAGTTCGCCGTGGAGGGCTTCCCGCATGAGCGCGTGCCGGAAGCGCACGCCGGACGAGGTTGGGACCAACAGGTGAGCATCGATCAGCTCGTGCAACTGCTCGCGAACCTCGGCCACCGGCGCGCCCGACACGTGGGCGAGCAGCGAATCTCCCACCTCGGTGACGGCGAGCGACGCAACACCGAGCAGCCGCCGGGCAGGTGCCGACACCACGCTGGCGCGTACGAGCAGCAGGTCTCTGAGCGAGGCCGGCAGGTCCCGCCGGTCAAGGCCCGCTGCTACCAGCTCCTCGACGAAGTAGGCGTTCCCTTGGCTACGGGAGTAGACGCGATCCACCACCTCAGGTGACGGCCGGTTGCCGGTCAGCAGCTCGATCTGATCCGCCACCTGCTGCACCGTGAACGGCTCTAGCTCCACCCGGCGGAATTGCGGATACCTCGCGACCTCCGCCATGACCTCCCGCAGCGGATCGTCCCGGGTGAGACCGTCGGTTCGGTAGGAGCCGACCAGGAGCAGCCGCTGGTTGCGCAGGTTCGGCACCAGGAAGGTGAGCAGGTCACGGGTCGACTGGTCGGCCCAGTGAAGGTCTTCGAGCACGAGCACGGTCGTGGAGTCGGCCGCCAGCCCTTCGAGCAAATCCAGGATCGCTTGGAACAGCTGAGTCCTGCTGACCGAAGGGTTCTCGGACTCGTCGTCTCGTGGAGACAGCAATGGCAGCAGAACCCGCGGGATTCGGTCGGCCAGCGTCGCATCGGCGTGCAGGCCTCGAAGTGCCTCCACGATGGGCGCCAGTGGCAGGCCGCGATTACCCATCGGCAGGCACGAGCCCCAGAGCACCGGGCCGTCCGCAGCGGCCAGCACCTCGTTCAGCAGCCTCGTCTTGCCCACCCCCGCGTCGGCGCTCACGACCACCATGGACGGTGCTCCCGCGGCTGCCGCGGCGAGCGCGTCGGTGAGGCGGGCGACCTCCGACTCGCGCTCGATGAATGCCGTACCCCGGCGAGGGTTCATCGCCCAAGTATTGCCGCCTCGGCAGTAGACGCGGGAGGCGAGAATGTCGGGCTGCCTTAATTCGACGCCGGTTCGCCCACGGATCGTCAGTTTGGCGGCCAGGCGCCCTTCCCACCGACCGGGCGAATCTTGATCTGCTCTGGAGGGCCGGCGAGCAACTGAATGGCTTCGTCGATGAAGGGTTTGAGCTCCGGCCTTGCGAGCGCCCGCGCATGCTCTTGCTCGCTCGTCCACAGGTCGGTCACCCAGATCACGTGTGGATCGTCGACCGACTCGCTGACGAGGTAGAGCAGGCAGGCCGGATTGTCGTCGAACAGCTTGCCGGACTCCAGCAGTATTTCGATCACGCGGTCTCGCTGACCCGGACGGGCGGTGAGCCGATTGAGCAGAGCATGAGTCATGGCGTTCCCCTCTGAATGAGCGAATCAGGAACCTGCATAGGCCATGTCTCCCCGGTCCACGGGTGAGGTAACACGATCACATCGAGTCGCTCTCTGGAGCGGTGTAGTCAACTTAGATCACCCGTTGCGCGAGGATCGCGCTGAGCGTGACGGCGCCCCCCAGGCCAATGAGCCACGGCAACCCTCGGCGCAACGGCACCCGAGCCACTACCAGGCCCGTGATGACGGGGAGGCCGAGGAAGAACAAGGCGAGCGAGCCCCACAACACGCCGGTGCCGGTATCGGGCTCGCCGCACTCGATGAAACATCCCGTGAAGCTGACCAGCGCGAAGTATGCGGACCACCCCGCCGGAACGGCAACCAGCACCAGCACTCCAAGGCCGGCAAGAACGCCCAGCCCTGGACGTCGATACGCGCCATCCGCGGTGTCGCGGGACCGACCGTGAGCGCGTCCATCGTGGTTGCCGGGCGGCCCGATGCCACTGTTCGCGTCCTTCGGCGAGCCCTCGTGCTCGGCCTGCACGGTGATCCCTTCGTCAGGTTGCCTCCTATCCATCTCACGAGCGTAGGGGTGCGGTCTTGAACGAAATGCCTGCCCGATCGGTACGGTTGGCACGCAAATCGCTCAGCTTGGCCGGTTCGAGTTCCGATGGCCGAGGAGCAATCGGGTCAGAGCAACCCGGGACGGCACGTCCAGCTTGCGGTAGATCCGCTTGACGTACTGGCTGACCGTGTGATGGCTGAGGTACAGCCGGTCGGCGATAAGCCGGTCGGACAAGCCGTCGACCACGAGCAGGGCTATTTCCCGCTCGCGAGGCGTGAGCGCCGTCAGCGTCTCCTCGGAGATCTCGGCCTGATCGCGTTGGAGTTCCAGCACCGTCATCAGGGTGCCGGGCTCGGCGCGTAGGGTACTGGAGCGGCCGAGAAGGAGCCCGGTGTCGCCGTCGGCCAGCTCCACGTCTACGTGGCGAGAGTAGGCCTGTTCGGCGCCGGGACGGGCGATCACCCGATGCAGCACGCGCTCGCCGTCGACTACCCCGGCCAGCATGCGCCGGGCCGCGTCGTTTAGCTGCGGTTCCGGGTCGGCCGGGCCGGTGATCACCACTGCGCTGCCGACTCTGTCGAGCGCAACGACGGCCCGGTTCCGCTGCCGGCGCACATCGTCCTGGTGGTGGATTCCCTCGATCACGGTGCCAACGACCCGGCCAAGCGCCTCGGTCAAGCGCACCTCGTACGGGGTGAGGCCGCGGCTGGGATCATCCGTGCCGTAATGCAGGGTCCCGACGACCCCGTCGCGGTTGATGACGGGCGCCTGGGCCTCATGACGGATGTCGTGGACGTACTTGAGCTTCGTGTAGAGCGGGTCCTCGAGCCATTCGTCCATCGCCATCTGTTCCATGTTGTAGACCGCTCGCCCGGTGGCACACAGGTGCGTCTTCAGCCAGTCCAGCTCGCGCCCGCCCCGCTCGTAGCGGGCCAGAAAACTGTCGCTGACACCGGTGGAGCCGACGCACAACTCATTGCCGGTCCAGGGATCCGCGACGTACAACGCGTACATCGGCAGGTCGAACAGCCGGCCGAAGCCGGCCACGAAACGGTGTCCCAACTGCCGGTAGTTCGACGTCGCGAACAATCTACGGGCGAAGTCCAGCAGTTCTACGCCGGCCGGGGGCTCTCCCGCCCGCGGCTGCGCAGCCGGAGACGGCGCCCCGGCGACTAGGGTTGATAGCTCCGCGTCAACCATTGCTCCAGCGTCGCGCGCCGCAAAGCGCCACACGAGGCGGCTGAGCGCCAGAAAACGAAACTATCCTGCCCAGAGCAGCCGGCCGGCCAAAGGAGCACGATGGTCACGGCAGCGACATACAGGGAGGTGCCACCGTGGTCCACCGAGTCGTGACCGTGCTCTCCCCCGGGGTGAACCCGTTCGACCTGGCTGTCGCCTGCGAGGTGTTCGGGCTACGCAGGCCGGAGTTGGGCGTCGAGTGGTACGACCACCGGCTGGCCGGCGTAATCCGGCCGGTAGTGGTCAATGGCGGCTGGACGCTCGACCCGCCCTTCGGCCTCGAAGCGATCGAGGACGCGGACACGGTGATCGTGCCGGCCTGCCCGCATGAGCCACCCACGACGATGGTCGAGGCATTGCGGACGGCCTACGAGCGCGGAGCCCGGATGGTGTCGTTCTGCGGTGGCGCGTTCGCGCTCGCGGCGGCCGGCATCCTGGACGGGCGAAGTGCGACCACACACTGGATGGACATCGACGATCTGGCCCGTCGCTTCCCGAAGGTGCGGGTCGAATCGGACGTTCTGTACGTCGACGAGGGCCAGGTGCTCACGTCCGCCGGCACCGCGAGCGGGATCGATCTCGCGCTGCACATCGTTCGGCTCGACTACGGACCCGAGGTCGCCAACAAGGTCGCCCGCAGGATGGTCACGGCACCGCACCGCGAGGGTGGGCAGTCGCAGTTCGCGTTCACGCCGGTCCCGGTCTCCGGGTTCGGGGACGCGATCGGCGCGGTGATGGACTGGATGTTCGAGCACGTCGACGAGCCGATGACGGTCGACCAACTCGCCCGGTTCGCGGCGATGAGCCCCCGTCACTTCGCCCGCCGGTTCGTCGAGGCGACCGGCACCACCCCGGTGCGGTGGCTCACCCACCAGCGCATCCTGCGCGCCCAGGACCTGCTCGCGGCCACGTCGCTCCCGGTCGACGTGATCGCGAGCCGGGTCGGGTTCGGCACCGCGGCCAACCTTCGTCAGCACTTCCGCCGGGAGACCTCGACGACACCGGCCGCCTACCGGCAGCAGGTTCGCCGGCTGACCTGACGCCGTCCTCACACCGGACTCGGGTGGCGCTGGTGCTCCGCGCGGCCCTCGACCTCCACGTGCGGCAGCCACTCGAGCCAGCGTGGGAGGTACCAGTTGCGGTCGCCGAGTAGCCCCATGACGCTGGGTAGCAGGACCGAGCGGATGACGGTGGCGTCGATGAGAAGTGCGACGGCGACGCCGAAGCCCATTTGCTGGAACATGACGAGTTCGCCCCGGGCAAATCCCGCGAAGACGGCGATGATGATCAGGGCGGCCCCGGTGATGATGCGGGCGGTGGAGGCGACGCCCCACCGGATGGCCTCCGCAGTGCTGGCACCCTGGTCGAAGCGCTCGCGGATGCGGCTGAGCAGGAATACCTGGTAGTCCATGGACAGCCCGAACAGGATCGAGAACAGGAACAACGGTACCCACGCCTCGATGGTGTCCACCGTCCGGAAGCCCAGCAAGCTCGCTCCAACGCCGTGCTGGAAAACCAGCACCAGCAGGCCGTACGCGGCGCCGACGGACAGCAGGTTGAGCGCGATCGCCGTAATGGAGATCACGATCGAGCGGAAGGCGACGGTAAGCAAGACGAATGACAGGCCGAGGACGAAGGCGAACACCAGCGGCGCGGGGTTGGTGACGTTGTCGAGATAGTCGATGGTCTCCGATGTGGTGCCGCCCACCAGTGGATCGGCGCCGGATTGCTGGAAGGTCGTGGGGACTATCTGTTCGCGCAGGTCGCGGACGGCAGCAATGGCGGCTTCGCCGGTGGGGTCGCCGGGCACTGGCACGACCAGATCGGCTACGGCTTCACCGCCGACCCGGATCTCGCCAGGCCCGAACCGCGGGTCGCCGGCGAGTTCGTCCTGGAGCCGCTCCAGTGCAGACGAGACCGGGGCGCCGGAGTGGTTCGCCACGACCACGTGCACCGGGTTCACCGTCTGGTCCGCGAAGTCGCGTTGCAGAGCCGCGTAGCCCTGCTTGGCGGCCAGATCGTCGGGGAGCGTGCTTACGCCGGCGGTGCCGATGCTCAACCCGAACGCGGGAATCGCGAGTGCCACCAGGGCGGCCGTGCTGATTGCCAGGCTGAGCGCCGGGCGGCGCAGCACCCGGTCGATGATCGCACCCCACATCCGGCCCTCCGGGTTGGCCCGCTCCACCGACCGACGGCCGACGATCGGCAAGCGGACCGCGTCGACACGGTCCCTGAGCAGCCCGAGCAGTGCCGGCAGCAGGGTCAGCGCCACCGCCAGTGAGGTCAGACCGACCAGGATCGCCCCGGCCGCCAGGCTGCGGAAGATCGTCGAGGGCACGATCAGCAGCCCGAACATCGCGACCACGAACGCCGAGCCGCTGAACAGCACCGCGCGGCTGGCCGTCGCCCCGGTGGCGACGATGGCCTCGTCCGGGGCCCGCCCGCGGCCACGCTCCTCCCGGTAGCGGGAGATGACGAACAACGCATAGTCGATCCCCAGCGCCAGCCCCATCCCCGTGAGCATGTTCGTGGTGAAGATCGACAACTCGACCAGCTGGGTGAGCACCGCTACCAATCCCAGCGCCGTAGTGATCGCCACCAACGCCATCAGCAGCGGTACCAGACCCGCCACCACGGTGCCGAACACCAGCAGAAGGATGATGAGCGCTGCCGGCAGCCCGAACTTCAGCTCGCCTTCCTCCAGGTCCTTCGCGGACAACTCGTTGAAGCCGAAGTCAAGGGCCGAATCGCCGGTGATCGTGACTTCGAAGTCCGGGTCTTCGTCGGCCCGCTCCACCACGTCGATGACCTCACCGGCATCTTCGACCTCGCCGATGTTGATCGGGATCAGCGCCGCCCGGCGATCCGCCGACACCAGAAACGAGTCGCCAACGGCCAGGTAGCTCAGCGCGTTAATCACTACGCCGGTGTCCCGGGTCGCGAGCACCAAGTCCTCGACGAACGACCCGAACTCTTCGTCGTCGACCATCAGGCCGGACGAGCGCACTACGATCAGATCGGAGACTGCGGCTGCCGGATCGGGCGGGAAGGCCGCGCCCAGCCGATCCTCGG
>DATHUM010000041.1:0-3976 GCA_035462225.1 Jiangellaceae bacterium
CCCTGCGGTGGCGACCAGGCGTTCGCCCCGGCTGGTCAGCAAAAGGCCGATCGCGAGGCCGCCTGCGGCGCTGGTCAGCACCAGGGGCAAGACGCCGGCGGACAGGCCGGCACCGGTCGGGTCGTCGGCGGTCGTCGGGACGACGTCCTGGACGGCGGGCGCCCCTTCCCCTGGTGACAGCTCCCCGGCTGCGGTCCGCAGCATCTGGGCCACGGCCGGGCTCGCTGCCGATGCCACGAGCAGTTTCGGACCCTCCGGCCCGATGACGACGGCACCGTAGACGTCCCGATCCGTGATCGCCTCGATCGCCGCCGCTTCGTCCTGGACCTGCACCACGTCGAAGGCCGGCACGCCCTCGTCACGGCTCGGCACCGACGTCAAGGTCTGTGCCAACTGGCCGACCGCTTCAGGCGGCCCGGCTACTGCGACAGGAACCTCACGGGGCCCGGAGTTGGATGCCGGCCACGCGAACGCGAACAGCATGAGCGCTTGTACGGCCACGACGCCGATGATCAGGCCGATCACGAGCCGTGGGCCGGATGGGTGAGCCATTGCTCCTCCCTCAAAACGAACGGTCATTCTCTTTCAGTAGTCATGGTGCTCCCGTTGCTTCCAATTGTCAAGAAGGAACGTTCGTTTTAAACTCAGCTCGTGCCTAAGGTGACGGACGAGCATCGGGAACGCCGGCGGCAGCAGATCTTGGACGCTGCTCGGCGATGTTTCGTGCGCCAGGGTTTCCACCAGACCTCGATGGCCGACATCTTCACCGAGGCCGGGTTGTCCTCCGGAGCGGTCTACGGCTACTTCAAGAGCAAGGACGAGATCATCGCCGCGATCGCAGAACACGTCATCGGAAGCGTCACCGCATTGCTCGAACCCATCGTCGGCCAGGATCCACCACCCAGGCTCTACGACGCGGTCCGCGACGGGCTGCGATCGGCCGAGGGCCTGGCCTTCGGGCCGGACGGCTTCGCTCGCCTCGCGCCCCAGGTGTGGGCCGAATCCCTGCGGAACCCGGGCCTCGCGGCTGTGGTGCAGGAGCGATACCGGGGGATCCACGGCTTGATGACCCGGCTAGTCAGCGCCGAGCAGGCAGCAGGCCACATCTCCGCCGACACCGACCCGGCGGACGTCGCCAAGGTGCTGGTGGGGGCGGTGATGGGCTACATCGTCCAGCGGGTGTTGATCGACAACGTCAGGCCGGACTCCTATGCCGAAGGGCTCGCCGCGTTCATGACGCCGGGGGTGCCGGAGCGCGGCAGCGGTTCGCCGTAGCGGTCCACTGCCCGGCTCTGACTTCCACAAGACTCCACCGCGGGCGCGCCCGGCTGGCACCGGTCGCCCTTGCGCCGGCGACTAGTTCTCGAATCGTGCGGGAAAGGTCGCCTCGTGCGCAGACCGCAGCTCGTCCAGCGGCACGGCGAAAAGACCCTCCACGTTTAGCAACGGGGCGCCGTCCACCACACCGATCCGCTGGAAGTGCAAGCCCCGTGCGGCGCACGTGTCGGCGAACCGATGCTCCTCGGACTCCGGCACGGCCACGATAGCCCGGGCCTGCGTCTCGGAGAACAAGAACACGAACGGGTCGGCTCCGTTCGGAACCTGGATTCGCGCGCCGGCTCCGTACCGAAGGCACGACTCCACGAGCGCCTGGGCCAGTCCACCGTCCGACAGGTCGTGTGCCGCGGCGATCACGCCCTCGTGCGAGGCGCGGACGACGACGTCGGCGAGCACCTTCTCGGCTTCGAGGTCCACCGCCGGCGGGCGGCCGCCCAGATGCCCGTGGACGACATGGGCCCACTCCGAACCACCGAACTCGTCGCGGGTCTCGCCGAGCAGGTAGATCGCCTGACCCGGGGCCCGGAACCCGGACGGTGTGCGGCGCGAGACGTCTTCGATCACCCCGAGCACGCCGACGACCGGCGTCGGAAGAATGGCGGTGTCACCCGTCTGGTTGTAGAACGAGACGTTGCCGCCGGTCACGGGTGTCTCAAGGGCGCGGCACGCGTCGGCCAGGCCCCGGACCGCCTCGGCGAACTGCCACATCACATCCGGATCTTCGGGCGACCCGAAGTTCAGGCAGTCGGTGACCGCCACTGGCCGCGCACCGACCATCGCGACGTTGCGGTAGGCCTCGGCCAGGGCCAGCTGAGCTCCCGCGTACGGGTCGAGCTTGGTGTAGCGGCCGTTGGCGTCGGTCGCCAGCGCCACCCCGAGCCCCGACGCCTCGTCGATCCGGACCACGCCGGAATCCTCCGGTTGGGCCAGTACCGTGTTCCCGAGCACGTACCTGTCGTACTGATCAGTGACCCAGGCCTTGGATGCCAAGTTCGGCGAACCGGCCAGCCGCAGCAGCGTCGCGCGGAGCTCGTCGCCGTTCGACGGCCGAGTCAGCTCCTGCGGCCCGGCGGCCTGCAGCGCGTCCTGCCAAGACGGGCGGGCATAGGGCCGGTCATACACCGGCCCTTCGTGGGCCACCGTCCGCGGCGGGACGTCCACCACTTGTTCGCCGCGCCACTCGATGGTGAGCCGGCCGGAGTCGTTGACCTCGCCGATAACCGTCGCGTCGACGTCCCACTTGCGGCAGATCTCCAGCACCCGATCGATGTCCCCGGGAGTGACGATCGCCATCATCCGTTCTTGCGACTCGCTCATCAAGATCTCTTCAGGAGCAAGCGTCGAATCGCGCAGCGGGACGTCGTCCAGGACGACATGCATACCGCCCTCGCCGGCCGAGGCCAGCTCGGAAGTCGCACAGGAGAGCCCGGCGCCGCCGAGATCCTGGATGCCGACCACAAGGCCCTCGGCGAACATCTCCAGAGTGCACTCGATCAGCAGCTTCTCCATGAACGGATCGCCGACCTGCACGCTCGGCCGCTTCGTCGGACCTTCCTCGTCGAAGGTCTCGGACGCGAGTACCGATACGCCGCCGATGCCGTCACCACCGGTCCTGGCGCCATAGAGAACCACCAGGTTGCCCACGCCCGAGGCGTGTGCCAGATGCAGGTCCTCGTGCCGCATCACACCGACACAGAGCGCGTTGACCAGCGGGTTACCGGCGTACGACTCGTCGAACACCACCTCCCCGCCGATGTTCGGCAGGCCGAGGCAGTTGCCGTAGCCCCCGATACCGGCGACGACACCCGGCAGCACGCGGGCGGTGTCGGGTGCCTCGAGCGGACCGAACCGCAGTGGATCCATGACGGCGATCGGGCGCGCGCCCATGGCGAGGATGTCGCGGACGATGCCACCGACGCCGGTAGCGGCGCCCTGGTACGGCTCGACGTACGACGGGTGGTTGTGCGACTCGACCTTGAACGTGACCGCGTAGCCGTGCCCGACGTCGACCACGCCGGCGTTCTCGCCGATACCGGCCAGCAGCTTGCCGGCAGCGGTCTCCTGCGCGTTGTCCGATCCAGTTCCGGCTCCGCGCTGCCCTCCGAGTCCGGCACCGTCCTGAACCTCGCCGAACCGGCGCAGGTGCACCTTGGAGCTCTTGTACGAGCAGTGCTCGGACCACATGACCGAGTACATGGCCAGCTCGCACGAGGTCGGCCGTCGCCCCAAGATGTCGCGAATACGCTCGTACTCGTCCGCCTTGAGGCCGAGTTCGGCCCACGGCTGCTCGTGGTCAGGTGTGGCTTCGGCGTGCTTGACGGTGTCGATGGTCACGCTCGGGCTCCTCGCTCGTCCCTCGCTCGTCGCCTCGCCGTTCCGGTGTCGATGGTCACGCTCGAACCCCCTCCGCGAGGCAGGACGTGAACATGGCCAGCCCGTCGGTGGTGGGGCCGGTGAGAGTGTCGACCGCGTGCTCGGGGTGAGGCATCAACCCGACCACGTTGCCGCGCGCGTTCGTGATGCCGGCGATGGCGCGGTAGGACCCGTTGGGGTTGTCACCCAGGTACCGGAACACCACCCGCCCCTCACACTCGAGTTCGTCCAGCGTGCGCTCGTCGGCGACGTACCCGCCCTCGCC
>DATHUM010000042.1:0-10651 GCA_035462225.1 Jiangellaceae bacterium
AGATCTTCCCCGCGATGCTCGAGGCGATCAGGAATGCGGAGCGCACCGTCGATTTCATGACCTACGTCTACTGGAAGGGACAGCCGGCGCACGACTTCGCGGACGCGCTCTCCGACCGGGCTCGCGCCGGCGTCCGGGTCCGTTTGCTGATCGATGCCGTGGGCGGCTTCCAGATCGAAGATGGACTGGTCGACGCGATGGCCGAGGCAGGGGTCGACGTGCAGTGGTTCCGGTCTCCGTGGATGAAGTCCCCGTTCAAGCAGAATCATCGCTGCCACCGAAAGGTCCTCATCGTCGACGAACGGATCGGCTTCACCGGGGGAGTCGGCATTGCCGAAGAGTGGTGTGGCGATGCCCGCGACGAGACGGAGTGGCGGGACACTCATTTCCGCGTGGAAGGCCCGGCCGTCGACGGTCTTGCCGCGGCGTTCGCCCAGGATTGGGCTGAAACCGACCGCGCCCTCTACGACGAACGTGATCGGTTCCCGGACCAGCCACAATCCGGCGAGGCTGTGATCCAGGTCGTGCGCGGGTCCGCAAGCATCGGCTGGGACGACATCCACATGGTCTGGTACGTGCTGATGCGTTTCGCCCGTCGCAGCATTCAGCTTCAGAGCGCCTACTTCTCACCCGATCAGCCGCTGATCGACGCACTCTGCGAGGCCGCCGCGCGCGGAGTCGAAGTCGACATCCTGGTGCCCGGCCCGCATGCGGACAAGCGGGTCACGCAGTTGGCGAGCGAGGCGACGTACTCCCAACTCGTCTCGTGTGGGGTGCGGGTGTGGAACTTTCAGCCCTCGATGCTGCACACCAAGGTGATGATCGTGGACGGCAGCGCCGCCCTGGTCGGATCGAGCAACGTCAACCGCCGCTCACTCGACCATGACGAGGAGGTCGCGATGGTTGTCCTGGACCAGGAGACGGTGCGGACTCTGCAGCGTCATTTCAGCGAGGACCTTGACCGAAGCCGCGCTATTGACCTCACCAGGTGGGAGAACCGATCCGTGCGCCAGCGCGTGCTCGAAACAGCCGTCGCTCCCATTCGTCGTTGGCTGTAACCGCTGGCGGCTACGTGCGCTGGTACCGGGCCCTGGCGAAGCAGTAGAGCCCGAACGCCGCGAGGCCGATTGCGACGATCACGAGTAGCCACGGCCCGAACGGCTGCTCCTGAAGCGACTTCAGCGCTTCGTCAAGGCCGCCGGCCTCGTCCGGATCATGCTGAACGGCGGCCACGACGAACAACACCCCGACAAGAACTATGGCCACTCCCTTGGCCGCGTACCCGCTGGTGCCCAGCGCCGTGATCGCCGTTCCGCTGGTACCCGTGTCGGCGTCTGATCGCAAATCGTCTAGGAAAGACCGGCTCATGCCCTTGTACACGTGGTAGACGCCGATGGCCACGATGCCCAGGCCGACGGCGCCCACGATCAATCGCCCGGCAGGCAGCTCGAAGACGGTCGCGGTCGCGCTCTCCTCACCACCCTGGCTGCCGCTGGACCCGACGGCGAAGCGCACGGCCAAGTAGGCGAGTGCGGCGAACAGAATGGCCTTTCCGACGTTCTTGGCCGTGTCGCCGAGCTGACGCGCTCCGCCCGGACCTCGAGAGCCGGCCACCGCCTCGATGAGCCACCACACCGCCAACGCCGCGAAGCCCACGGCACCCGCCCACAGCACCACCTTGCCGAACGCGCTGTCCGCCAGCGTGGCCATCGCGCCGGACTGATCGGCCTGGCCACCTCCGCCCATGGCCAGTTGCGTCGCTGTAACCCCGACCAGTAGGTGGATCACGCCGTAGACGATGAAGCCGATCCGCGCCAACTTCTCCAAGTAACCGTTGTCGGCGGCGCGCTCCGCCGACGAGGCGACCGACATCTTGTCCATCACACGCCCAAACTCCGGGCGGCCACCAGGTCGGCGACCGCGGTTCAACGTATGGATACCCGCAGGTGGGGACGCGAACCGCCGACCTGCGGCTTTGCATATCCAAGTTTTAGTGCTAAATTTGCATCCAAGCCAACAGCCCGCTCCGAAGAAGGGGTTGAAGGTACGTCCAGAAAGACTCCAAGGAGGAGACATGTACCGCAGCACAACACTCGCAGGGGCACTGCTTGTGCCACTTGCCCTGGCCACGGCCGGCACGGCCTCGGCCGCAAACGCCGACGAGAACGAGGCGACCGTGAGCGTCCTACACGGCGTTCCCGGCCTCACTGTCGACGTGTACGCCAACGGCGACGAACTCATCCCCGACTTCGCGCCCGGCACTCTGACCGATCCGTTGGCCTTGCCGGCGGGCAGCTACGACATCGCGATCTTCGCCGACGGCGAGGGTCCGGACGGTGACCCGGCGATCGAGGCTCCCGGCGTCGAGGTTCCCGCCGGAGCGAACGCCACCATCGTCGCGCACCTGGGCGAGGACGGGTCTCCGACCGCTTCGGTGTTCGTCAACGACATGTCCGAGCTCGCGGCCGGCGATGCCCGGGTGACGGTGCGCCACACCGCCGCTGCGCCTGCTGTCGACGTGCGGGTCAACGGCACTCCGACGTTCGAGGGCCTGACCAACCCGAACGAGGCGTCCGCTGACGTCGCCGCCGGCACCATTGAGGCCGACGTCGTGCTCGCGGGTACCGAGGACGTTGCACTGGGTCCGGCAGATCTCGAGCTGGCCGAAGGCACTAACACGATCGTCTACGCCTGGGGCAGCGCAGAGGAGCAGAGCCTGGAGTTGGCGGTTCAGACCATTGACGGTCTGCACGGCGCTCCGAGCGGTGTCCCCGGTGGTGAGGCCGGCCTCGTCGCCGGCGACTCGTCGATGACGCCATGGCTGTTCGCCGCGGCGCTGGCCGCTATGGCCGCCATCGGTGGTCTGTTCCTGCGTCGTCGCTCCGCGGCAGAGCGGGCCTGATCCCATGCGGGCCAGGAAACTCACCCGGTGGATCACGCCGCTGGTTACAGGAGCGCTCCTGGCTCTGCTTGCCGGTTGCGCGGAGGAGGTTCGGCCCACCGCCGAGCCTCCTCCCGCACCGTCGTCCCAGGCCGACGCCACACCGGCTGTTCCAACCAGCCCAGTCCCGTCAACCGGGCCGGATGAGCGCACCGGCTCGGCCGCCCCGGTCGGGCGGTCCCGCGCTACGCCACCGGCTCCGCGCCAGGTGGATGCACCAGTGTCGGTCGAGATGCCCGCCGTGGGCATCGATGCAGACGTCCTCGCCGTGGGCACCGCCGAAGACGGGCAGATGGAACTACCCGAAGACCCCAACGTGGTCGGCTGGTACCGATTCGGGCCGACCGCCGGTGCCGGCGCCGGCTCGATCGTCCTCGCCGCACATGTCGACTCGCGTCGCTACGGCATCGGGCAGCTCGCCCGGCTGACCGAGGCCGAGATCGGCGACGAGATCGAGGTTCGCACGAGCGGCGACGTGCACACATACGTCGTCACCGACGTGCAGGTGATCCCGAAGGCCGAGCTACCTACGGCCGAGGTCTTCAGCCGCGATGGTGACGAGCGCCTCTTACTCATCACCTGTGCCGGCGACTTCGACGGCGCCCATTACCTCGACAACGCCATCGTCACCGCCCGACCGAAATGAGCCGCCGATGAGCCAGTCCGTAACCACTGCCGAGCCGACGATCGTTACCGATGTCGAGCTCGCCTTCCAGTTCAGTGCAGGCGACGACCTCGCCTTGGCCCGGATGTACCAGCGATACGGGGCGCTGGTCCACTCGGTTGCCGTGCGTGCCCTCGGCGATCGTGACGAGGCTGCCGACATCACGCAGCAGGTCTTCATCGCCGCCTGGTTAGGCAGAGCCCGGTACAAGCCGGCTGCCGGCGGGCTCGCGGGCTGGCTCATCGGCATCACCCGCCACAAGATCGCCGACGCCTGGGCGGTACGCGGCCGAGAGCGCAAGATCCTGACCAGCTCTGCGGTCGACATTCATGAGCCGGTCGACGATTCGCCGTCCACGGCCCAGCTGGTCGACCGGATGCTGCTCACCGACGAGGTGTCTCGGCTGGCCGAGCCCCAGCGCAGCATCATGCGGCTGGCGTTCTACGACGGCCTCACCCACGGCGAGATCGCGTTGTCGCTGCGGATGCCACTGGGAACTGTCAAGAGCCACATCCGGCGGTCCCTCGCGCACTTGCGGACCCGGCTGGAGCTTGATCAGGCGGCCTGATGGCCGCCGGGCCCGGAACCGGGCGCGGTCCTTTGGCGCGGTGAATGGCGCCTGGGGCCGGTTAGTGCTAAATAAGGGAGGTGACTTCGATGAACGACGCGTTGATAGATCTGCGCGAAGCGGCCCAGCGGCTCGGGGTCCATTACATGACCGCCTACCGGTATGTGCGAATGGGCCGGCTGCCCGCTACCCAGGACGGCGGCCGATGGCTTGTCGATCCGAAAGACCTGGCTCGGCTGCAACCCGGTCGCTCCGCGTCGGAAGCAAGGCGTGGCCATGCGCAGCCTGAGCCCTACCGGGAGCGGTTGCGGGACCGGATGCTGGCCGGCGATGAAGCCGGCGCCTGGAAGCTCGTCGAGACCTTCCTGGTGTCTGGCGGAAATCCGCAGGCCGCGCTGCTGGACGTGCTCGCACCGGCCATGCGAGAAATCGGTAACGGGTGGGAGCGCGGAGAGCTCAGCGTCGGTGACGAGCATCGAGCCACCGCCGTGGCGCTGCGGCTGGTGGGCCGGCTCGGCCCGATGTTCGTCCGCCGCGGCCGGCCGCGAGGCACGGTCGTCGTCGCATCCGCACCGGGCGACTCGCACGCACTGCCGACAGCGATCGTCGCTTCGGTGCTGCGGGGGCATGGCTTCGCCGTCGTCGAACTGGGCGGCAACACACCGGAAGGCAGCGTCCTCGCGGAGGTCGAGGCCGCCGGGGGGCGCCTGCATGGCGTGGTGATAAGCGTCAGCTCGCAGGATCTGCTCGACGCCGCCCGGCGAGTGGCCACCGCGGTGCGCTCGGTCGCGCCCGGCACGCCGGTGCTGATCGGTGGTCCGGCCGTCGCTTCAGAGCAGGAAGCGGCCGAGGCGGGATCCGACGGGTGGGCCGCCGATGCGGCCGGCCTGGCCGCCCTCCTCTCGGCGCCGCGCCCCAGGTCTGCGTGACGCGTCGCTCGCGGACATCTGCCTCCTGTGCGGTCGGCGCGAATCGCTACTCTGGACGCCGTGTGGCGGGTGAGCCGAGTCGTATCGACCGCCTCGACGAATGCCGATGTCGCTGACGCTGCGCGGGCCGGTGAACCTGAGGGGTACGTTCTCGTCGCGGACGAGCAGACGGCCGGCCGCGGCCGGCTGGGCCGCTCTTGGTCGTCGCCTCCTGGCACGAGCCTGTCGGTGTCCGCTCTGCTTCGGCCGTCCGGGCCGCCCGCGGCCATGTGGTCGTGGTTGCCACTGCTGGTCGGCGTTGCGACGGTGGAGGCCGTCCGAGCCGCTTGCGCGGCTGACGCCGTACTCAAGTGGCCGAATGACGTCCAGCGCGACGGGCGCAAGCTGGCCGGCATTCTCGTCGAGCGGATCGAAACACCGGTGGGGCCCGCAGCCGTGGCCGGTGTCGGCATGAACATCACCTCGGCACCCGAGTCCGCGGCGTCACTCGCCGACACCGGCGTAACCAGGGACGGAGTCCTGGACGCGCTGCTGTCCAGGCTCGCGGACTGGTACCAACGCTGGCTGGCCGAGCCCGGCGGCTCGGACCTGGCAGCGGCGTACCGCCGGGCCTGCGGAACGCTCGGGCAGCAGGTCAGGGTGGAGTTACCTGGCGGCAGCGCCATCACCGGCCGCGCCGTCGGAATAGATGAGGCAGGGCGGCTGGTCCTGTCGACGTCAGCGGGACCGCGGATCGTGGGTGCGGGCGACATCGTCCACCTTCGGCCGCACTGACGCGTGCCAGGATTCCAGGTATGGTCCGACCGCCGAGCCCGGATGACCTCGAACGCCTCCTGCTTGGAGCCCCGCGCGCCTACACCCGCGATCAGGTCGCCAAGGAGGTCGGGCTGACTGTCGACGAAGCCCGGCTCTACTGGCGTGCGCTCGGGTTCGCCGATGTGGGTGTGGCCGCTGCGTTCACCATCTGGGACATCGAAGCGCTGCGCGGTGTGATCGGACTGGTGCGGTCCGACACGATCGACGAGTCGACCGCCCTCAACCTGGTGCGGGCGCTCGGCAGGATGACCGGACGACTCGCCGAGTGGCATGTCGAGACCCTCGCCTCGATAGTGGAGGCCGAGCAAGAGTCTTCCGGTGGCGGCGAGAGCGCCCTCGCCCTCGCGTACGACTTCGGGGTGCGGCTGTTGCCCGAATTCGAGCGCCTGCTGATCTATGCCTGGCGCCGCAAACTCGCCGCGGCGGCCGGCCGGCTGGTCGCGATGGGCGATCTGGGTGAGACGTCGGTCCTCAGCGCCGCGGCGACCGTGGGCTTCGCCGATCTGGTGTCGTTCACGCGTCTGTCCCGCGGGCTGTCCGTCGACGAACTGGCTGATCTCGTGGAGGAGTTCGAAGCCACCACCCACGACGTGATCGCCGAGGGCGGCGGACGCGTGGTCAAGACTCTCGGCGACGAGGTGCTGTTCGTCGCCGACGATCCGCGCGTCGCGGCTGCTGTCGCCTGTGATCTGGCAACGGCCATCGGTGGCAATCCCGCTCTACCCGACGTCCGGGTCGGATTGGCAACTGGGCCCGTCGTGGCGAGATTCGGCGACGTCTTCGGCACACCGACGAATCTGGCGGCCCGACTGACCGCGATGGCGGGCCGCAACAGCGTGCTCGCCGACTCGGTCACGGCGGAGGCGCTTGCGGATCACCCGGACTTCGCATTGCGGGCCCAACCGGTCGGCAAGGTGCGAGGGCTCGGCGTCATCGCACCCTACGAGGTCGCTCGCCGCGTCAAGACACGACCGCCGTGATCGACTCTGCCAGGGCAATGATCACTCCTCGCCCTGTACCTCGGCGAGCTGTTCGCGGAGCAGGTTGTTCTCGGCTTCGAGTTCGAGCACGAGGCCGACGCCTGCCAGGTTGAGCCCGATCGCGGTGAGTTCGGCGATTCGCTGGATGCGTTGGATGTCCTGATCGCTGTACCGGCGTGTGCCGCCGTCGGTGCGGGCAGGGTCCACCAGCCCCTTCGTCTCGTAGAGGCGTAGCGTCTGCGGCCCGATCCCGGTCAGTTCCGCGGCGACCGAGATCGAGTACAGGCCTTGTTCCGGACTGGGCACGCTCATGGGCTGTATCACCTAGGTGTCTCCGGGGTCCATACGACCGGGCCGGGGCGAATGGCCGGCTCGGGATGGCCGCCCGGGGCACGCGTGCCTACCGGTGAAGCCGGCGGTGGGGCGTCGGCACGCCGCACTCGGGGAGTGGTCCTGGCACGGGATGCCCGCAGCTGGTCGTACGCCTCGCGGGTCGCAGGGTCGCCGAGTACCTCGCGAGCCGCGACCAACCGTTCGAATTCGTCGGCCGCCTGCGGATTACCGAGATCGGCGTCGGGATGGCTGGTGCGGGCCAGCCGCCGGTAGGCCCGGATGATCTCGTCATGGGTGGCGGTTTCGGGCACACCGAGAACGGCGTAGTAGTCGCGCCCGAAGTCAGCACGACGCCGGTTGGCGCTCACGGTGAAACCTCCATAATCTATGGCTTGACACATAGATTTGATATGTGCTACATGATAACTAACCTCTGCCAATGAAGGCTACAGCCAGCACTGTAGGAGGTGTAGCGATGTTGATGCGCACTGATCCGTTCCGTGAGCTCGATCGGCTCACTCAGCAGTTGCTCCGGCCGAGCAACGGCGTCCTCGTCATGCCGATGGACGCGTACCGGCAGGACAACATGTTCTACATCAGTTTCGACCTGCCGGGCATCGACGCGGACTCTGTCGACGTCACCGTCGAGCAGAACGTGTTGACCGTCCAGGCGCGGCGGCCGGCGATGGAAGGCGTTGACTGGACCGTCGCCGAGCGTCCGACCGGTTCGTTCAGCCGCCAGATCTTCCTTGGCGACACGCTGGATGTCGAGAAGCTCGAAGCGGATTACACCGACGGCGTCCTGACGATCCAGATTCCGGTGCTCGAAGCGGCGCAGCCGCGCAAGATCCAGATCGCGCACGCCAGCGAGCACAGAGAGATCACCGGTTCCTAGCCGGACGGGGTTTGGTGCGGCGGGGCCTGCTTCGGTCCCAGCAACGGCGTACTCTGGCGCAGGGACGGAATGACTCTACGTACGGAGGAGGCCCGCAGCGCCATGTCGCCAGGCAGGGTGGGCGCAGCCGAGCGGATCGCGCTCGTCATCGAACGGCTCCTCGGCGCGCCCAGCCCGCTGCGGATCCGGGCGTGGGACGGAACCGAAGCCGGCCCGCCGGGCATCCCTACGCTGATCGTCAGATCGCGGCGGGCGATCCGGCGGTTGCTGTGGCACCCGAACGAGATCGGGCTTGCGCGCGCGTGGGTCGCCGGCGAGATCGATGTCGACGGCGATCTCGAGGCGGCGCTCGGCTCATTGGACACCATCGGGCGCGACCTCGCCGGCCGACGGCATCTCACGCCGCTCGAGCGGGCGGAGGTATACCGCGCCGCCGTCCTGCTCGGAGCGGTGGGCCCGGCGCCGATGGCACCGCCGGAAGAGGCCGACCTGGGTGGCGACCGGCACTCCAAGAGCCGCGACAAAGATGCGATCAGGCATCACTACGACGTCGGCAACGAGTTCTACGAACTGGTCCTCGGCCCCTCGATGGTGTACTCGTGCGCCTACTGGGCCGAGCCGGACGATGCCGCCTACACACTCGAGGATGCTCAGCGCGACAAGCTTGAACTGATCTGCCGCAAGCTGGGCCTGCGTCCTGGCCTGCGGTTGCTGGATGTGGGCTGCGGGTGGGGAGCGCTGGTCATCCATGCCGCGCGTGAGCATGGCGTTCGCGCTGTCGGCATCACCTTGTCGCACGAGCAGGCCGAGTACGCACGCAAGCAGGTCGTCGCTGCCGGACTGACCGACGAAGTCGAGATCCGCGTCCAGGACTGGCGCGACGTCGACGATGCACCTTTCGACGCGATCGCCAGCATCGGGATGGCCGAGCACCTCGGTGCGGAGAAGTGGGCCGAGTACGCGGGCCGGCTGCGCGACCTCCTCGTCCCCGGCGGCCGCCTGCTGAACCACCAGATCGTGCGCAAACCCGGTGCCAAGCGCACCGGCCGCACGTTCATCGACGCATACGTCTTCCCCGACGGCGAGTTGCTGCCACTCGGCGACGTGGTCACCGCCATCGAGAGCGCCGACCTAGAGGTCCGTGACGTGGAGAACCTGCGCGAGCACTACGCTCGGACGCTGCGTCAGTGGGTCGCCAACCTGGAAAGCTCCTGGGACCGCGCGGTCGAGTTGGCCGGTGCCGGCCGGGCTCGAGTGTGGCGGCTCTATATGACCGGTTCGGCGCTGTCCTTCGACGCCGGGCGGATCGGCATCACCCAGGTATTGGCCGTCCGCCGGCATGACGACGGTCGCAGCGCGATGCCCATGACCCGCACGCTCTGGTTGGGAGTGCAGTGAGCCTTATCGCCCTCACCGTGATCGGCCACGACCGGCCGGGCATCATCGCCGACGTGACCGCGGTGCTCGCCGACCTCGGACTCAACCTCGAGGACTCCACGATGACGCTGCTGCGGGGACACTTCGCGATGATGCTGATCTGTGCCGGGCCGCCGTCACCACCGGAGGTCGAGAAGGCGCTGGAACCGCTGACCGCGGACGGCTCGCTTCAGGTCTCCGCGCGCGAGGTGCCTCCCGAACCGGACCTCGGCGCGACGGGCGTGCCGTACGTGCTGACCGTCCATGGCGGCGACCGGCCGGGGATCGTCTCGGCGGTTACCCGTGAGCTTGCCGCTGCGCGGGGCAACATCACAGATCTGACGACGCGGCTGACCGGTTCGTTGTATCTGCTGGTCGCCGAGGTCGAGCTGCCCGCTGACGTCGATGTCGACGCGCTGACCGGCCGGCTCGCCGCAACCGGGGAATCGCTGGGGGTCGGCGTGACCCTGCGCGAGCAGGAGACCGACGTCCTGTGACATCGCTTACCGAGTGGTCCGAGCGGGACCTCGGCGTGGACGGGCATGTGCTGCTCGTAGTGACCGCACCCGATCCTGTGCTGGCGGCCCCATCCGAGCGGGTCGACCCGACCGATCCGAAGGTGGTCCAACTTGCGGCCGACCTGGTGACGACCATGCGGGTGTCGCCCGGTTGCGTGGGCCTGGCGGCGGCGCAGGTGGGGGTCGGCTGGAACGTGTTCTGTGTCGACGTGAGTTCGCATCCCAAGAGCCGGACCCACCACGGGACGTTCGTGCTGTGCAACGCCGAGATCGTGGAGGCCTCCCGGCGGGAGAAGGCTCGCGAGGGATGCATGTCGGTGCCGGACCTGACCGGCGACGTCAAGCGGGCGTCCCGGCTCACGGTGGTCGGTTCGCTGCCGGGAAGCGGCGAACAGGTGACGGTGCGCACCGACGCCTTCGAGGCCCGGGCCTTGCAGCACGAGATCGATCACTGCTCCGGCCTGCTTTTCCTGGACCGGGTGGCAGGGGCGCATGCGGTGTATCCGCGCCGAACCTACTTATGATCAGGGTGCTCGGTTGCCCCGAACGTCCACCAGGCGTAGTGGCCGCCGGCCATAAGCTGAAGGTCGA
>DATHUM010000043.1:0-3499 GCA_035462225.1 Jiangellaceae bacterium
CAGGCAGCTGAACGCCCAGCAGGCAGATGTCGTCCTCTGGAGCCGTTTCGAGCGCAAGGGTCAGCGCCGCATCGCACAACTCGCCGACGTTCAGTGCCGGCTTGCTCACTAGTGCCTGCAGTTCGGCCAGGCCCTCGTCCAGATGGCGGTCGCGCCGTTCGATGAGGCCGTCCGTGTACATCAGGAGCGTGGCGCCAGCTTCGAGCCGCACGGCGCTCTCGCCTCGGCTGCCGGCGGGGAGTCCGACGCCGATCGGGGCCGACAGGCCGCCGGACAAGTAAGAGGCCGACCTGCCGTTCTGCGCGACCAGCGGGGGTGGGTGCCCGGCGTTGGCGTAGCGGAGTCGACCGCCGGGTTCGACTATGGCGTAGATCGCGGTTGCTATCCGCTCCCCGCTGATCGTCGGCAACATCTGGTCGGCGCGCTCGAGAACCCTGCTCGGCGAGTGGCCCTCAGTGGCGAACGCGCGCAGGGCAACTCGCAGCTGTCCCATGAACGCGGCCGCCGCAAGTCCGTGGCCCATGACGTCGCCGATCACGAAACCGACTCGCTCGTTCGGCAGCTCGATCACGTCGAACCAGTCGCCACCGACTCCGGTGCGCGCACCGCTCGGGCGGTAGCGGACTTGCACATCGATGCCGTCGAGGGTGGGCACACTCGCCGGTAGCAGGCTGCTTTGGAGCGTGAGGGCGGCTTGGTGCTCGTGCTTGTACACGAGCGCGTTGCGCACCGAGGTAGCGGACAGCCGCGCGAACTGGGCGAGCAATGCCTCTTCGAACGCGGTGAATGAGCTGTCCCTCCATACGCTTATGAGGCCGGCGTCGTCGGTCTCAAGTCTGGCCGCCAGCCAGTGGAGCGGCGTCGGCAGGTTCCACACACCGCGCGCGGTTCGAGTGGCGGAAGGCACATCGGTGGGCAGGACTGCGGAGGAGGGCCGCGCCGCACCGGCCGTGGCGGTCTGAGGACCGAGCCGGAGATGGACGCCGTCCGCTTCCAGAAGGTGGGCGGCATCCTCAGCGAGCAGGCGCAGCCGCTTGTCCACCGACTGCTCGACGCGCATTTCGGCAAACTGGTCCGCGAGCGCGTGCAGCCGCTGCACGTGCACCTGCTCGACCGCAACTCGTTGCGCCGCCTCGACGAAGCCCCTGGTCGTCATGTCCAGGGCGGCGAGGCTCTGTAGGAGGAACGGCAGCGCGGTTTCGTGCGGCGATTCCGATACCGCCGGCTCCTCAGCGGTCATCGCGCGGAGAGTGCGATGGTGTAGTTCGGTCACGTCGAGCACGCTCAGCCCCACGGCCAAGGCCTGCCGTCCCAGATCATGGGCCTGCTCGAGGCTGGACTCGTGTCGGCTGCGCACATAGTCCGCGAGGGCCGACGCGTACGCCGCCTCAAAGCCGCTTACCGGGCCGCTCACTCGCGGACTCCCCGGTAGCGGACGACCAGGGCAAGGCCGTCGTCGACTCCCTTGGCGTACGTGGCCAAAATGTCGGTCGCGATCTGAGTCGCCGGCGCGCTGAGATCGGGGCGCTCGGCGAAGCCCGCCGCTAGCCCGTCGGTGCCAACGAGCAGAAGATCACCGGGCTGTATCGCCATCCGGCTTGGACGCAATTTCGGGGGCAGCACGTGCCCGACTATCCCGCCGCGGAGCATTGCGCTGCCCACGGTACGCGGCATGGCCGGCGCCGCCCTCACCACGAACGCGTTTACGTTGCCCACACCCAGCCAGTCCATCCGCTGTAGCTCGACGTGGACCGATACCAGGGTCATCGCGACGCCGCGAGTCTGGCCGAGGACCTCGTGACACATCGCGAACAACCCATGCAGCGGCTCGGCCGGATGGTCGCCGACGACCTCGGCGGCCCGGTACGCGGCCGCGGCAGCCGCCGCACCGTGCCCCAGCCCGTCGATCAAACCGAACAGAACACGGCTGCGGTCATCGACGACCACCCACTGATCACCAGACTGGTCCTCGCCCGGATGGGCGGCGCCTGCGACTGCCCACTCGAGCCCGGAGACGTACCCGCTGTCATACACCCGGAGGCGCCCATTTCCGCATTACGACGGTGGTTCCGGTGCCGTTCACTGACCTGATCTCGAACTCGTCCATGAGCCGTCGTGCGCCAGGTAGCCCGAGTCCCAGACCACCGGAGGTCGAGTAGCCGTCCTCCAGAGCATGCTCGAGTTGTTCGATGCCCGGGCCTTGATCCACGGCCTCGACCACCAGAACCGACCGGCGGTTGCGGGACTCGACGTAGAGACGGAGCTGCCCCTTTCCGGCGTAGCTGGTCATGTTCCGGCTCACCTCCGAGATCGCCGTAGCGATCATGGTGAGGTCGGTCAGAGAGAACCCGAGCTGCCCTGCCAAGTCGCGTCCGGCCTCGCGAGCAATGACGATGTCGTCCGCGCTGCCGATCGGCACGACCTGTTCAGTGGTCATCGGCGGAGTCACCACTCACCGTGCGCCGCTTTAGATAGGCCAGCCCTTCCTCGAGGTCGAGTGCCGTGTGGACGTCCTCGAACGTGAGCCCCAGTTGGACCATCGCGAACGCGACCTCCGGCTGGATACCCACGATGACCGTGTCCGCGCCCCGAAGCCGCGTCATGTGCGCGATGGTCCGGAGCGTTCGGCCGGCGAAGGAGTCAATAACGTTCAAGGCGGTGACGTCGACGATGATGCCGGTCGCTCGGACCCGGCCGACGTGCTGCATGAGCTCGTCCTGGAGCCGTTGGGCGTCGCTGTCGCTCATCGCGGACTGGATCGTCGCGATCAGGAAGGATCCCTGCTTGAGGATGGGTATCGGCATCAGCGCGCCTGGTCAGGTCATAGGTTGTCGGCAGGAGACGCGTTCGCGGGCTTGGGCTCGTAACCCAACATTCGCTCGGCCTCCTCGATGCCGCCTTGCAGATCCCCGACAGCGGTCATCATCGATAGGTCAACGCCGATCGTGACGAGGGTCAGCGCAATCTCCGACGACAAGCCGGTAATGATGACGCTGGCACCCATCAGCCTACAAGCCTCGACTGTCTGCACCAGGTGATTCGCAACGGTTGAGTCGATGCCGGGTACCCCGGTGACGTCGATTACTACTACCTTGGCGCGATTCGTGCGGATGGCTCCGAGCAGTTGCTCGGTGAGCTGGCGCGCCCGCTGCCCGTCCAGCACGCCGATCATCGGAAGGATCAGCAGCCGCTCCCGGACCTGGAGCACAGGTGTCGACAACTCGCGGATCGCCTCTTGCTGCTGCCGAATGACCCGCTCGCGTTCCTGTACGAAGCTTACGCCGACGGTGCCGGCGATTCGGTTCGCGGCCGGCTCGTAGGCGTCGAGGACGCTCTTGAACAACTCGAAATCGCTCTGATACTTCTCGAACAACGACCGGGCCAGCACGTCCCGTAGCAGCAGCACGATACCGAGAACCTCCTTAGTCTCCACGCCGCGCGGGATGATCCGCTCGGAAAGGTCGCGCGCGTAATCTTGGAGGGCTTCGACGCTGCCGGT
>DATHUM010000044.1:0-10873 GCA_035462225.1 Jiangellaceae bacterium
CGAACCGCGCCTTGCTGATGATGATCGGCCGGCCCTCGCGGTCGACGAGAAGTGCCTCAGCGTCGGTGGGCTCGCCGGGGTAGGTGTAGCGCAGTGAGTCCGGCGCGACCCGCGCCGGCAGATCGTCGAGGTCGGGTTCGGGTATGCGGTAGACGAACAAGTCAGGCAACCCGACATGATTCCCGATGTCGCCGATGAACAGGCACGTCTCTGCGGAATCCGGTCCGCATGGGCCTACTGCCAGGTCTTCGGCGTTGCGCGCGGACAGCCCCTCGATCTCGAGGTGGCCAACGAGGCTGCCGTCCTCCCGAACGACCGCGACTTCGGAGGTGCCCTGCGGGTCGCCGATCATGTAGTACAGCCCCGGGCTGCGGTGGCTGCCGGCCATTCCGCTGACCTCGGTGACGATGTCCGGACCGACCTGTCCCAACGCCTCGACATCGGCATAACACGGCTCGGCTTCGCACTCCGGAGGAGAGTCCGTGGCGGTAGGCGGGTGCGCCGGCGCGGGAGACGACATAACCGGATCGGGGACGTCTGCGGCGTCGCCGCCGGCGGAGCAGCTCGCCAGTGCGAGCCCCCCGGCGCAGACGGCCAGCACGGCGCGGAACACCCCGACACGGTAGCTGAGGCCGCCGCGGACGCTCGGGGGTGTTCGGCCCGGGATTAGGCTGACCGGCGTGGGGACCATCAACACCGCATACGAGGATTTGCTGCGGCACGTCCTGGCACACGGCACACCCAAGTCCGACCGAACCGGCACCGGCACCCGAAGCATCTTCGGCCACCAGATGAGGTACGAGCTGGCCGACGGTTTCCCGCTCGTGACGACCAAGAAGGTGCACCTGAAATCGGTCGTCTACGAACTGCTGTGGTTCCTGCGCGGCGATTCCAACGTCCGGTACCTGCAGGAGCACGGGGTGCGGATCTGGGACGAATGGGCGGATCAGGACGGTGAGCTCGGCCCGGTCTACGGCGTGCAGTGGCGCTCGTGGCCGACGCCGTCCGGTGAGCACATCGATCAGATCTCCCGAGTCCTCGACATTCTCCGGCGAAACCCGGACTCGCGGCGGATCATCGTCTCGGCGTGGAACGTCGCTGAACTCGACAAGATGGCCCTGCCGCCCTGTCACGCGTTCTTCCAGTTCTATGTGGCCGACGGTGCCCTGAGCTGTCAGCTCTATCAGCGCAGCGCGGACCTGTTCCTCGGGGTGCCGTTCAACATCGCCAGCTATTCGCTGCTGACGCACATGGTGGCCGCGCAGACGGGGTACCGGCCCGGCGAGTTCATCTGGACCGGCGGGGACTGTCACATCTACGACAACCATGTCGAGCAGGTCGAGGAGCAGTTGTCTCGCGACCCGTACCCCTTTTCCCGGCTGAACCTCGCCGAGCGTGACTCGATCTTCGACTACCGGTACGAAGACGTCGAGGTCGTCGACTACCAGCATCATCCCGCGATTAAGGCGCCGATCGCGGTATGAGTCTCGGCCTGTTCTGGGCCCAGTCGACCGCCGGGGTCATCGGCCGGGACGGGCAACTCCCGTGGCACCTCCCGGAGGATCTCGCACACTTTCGAGCCGTCACCACCGGGCGCCCGGTGATCATGGGGCGGCGGACCTGGGAATCACTTCCGGACCGGTTCCGGCCCCTGCCGCAACGCCGCAACGTCGTACTCTCCCGACAGGCAGGGTGGATCGCCGACGGCGCCGAGGTCGTGGGCTCGCTGAGCGGCGCGCTGCGACTAGTCGGATCCGAACCGGCTTGGGTGATCGGCGGCGCGCAGGTATACCGGGCGGCCCTGCAGTATGCCGGTGTCGCAGCGGTGACCGAGATCGACATCGACGTGGCCGGCGACACCCGTGCCCCTGAGCTGACCGGCTGGACTCGCCGATCCATCGGCCGGTGGCAGCTGTCGGCAACGGGATTGCGCTACCGCTTCCTGACGTACGCTCCGCCTGCGGTCGGCGGCTAGGCGCTCACGATGCGGACGCCTCATCGCGCCCAGCGGTAGATCTACCTACTATTCCTACTCGTTAAATAGGAATGAGGTAGGCCAAGGTGCATACGCTCGTCGTTCTCGGGCTCGTGGGCTTCGGGGCACAACTGATCAACGGGAGCCTCGGCATGGGCTACGGAGTGACGTCGACGTCCGCGCTGCTCGCACTGGGTACGGCGCCGGCATTGGCCTCCGCCACGGTGAATCTGTCCCAGGTCGGTTCTCAGCTCGTGTCCGGTTATGCGCACTGGCGATTCGGGAACGTCGACTGGGACATCGTGCGCCGGGTGGCGTTGCCCGGTGCCGTCGGCGCGTTCACCGGGGCGTTGGTTCTCAGCCGGCTGTCGACCGCGGCGGCGCGGCCTCTCATGGCGGTCATACTCACCGTCCTGGGCGCGTACCTCCTGGTGCGCTTCACCATGTGGGGAACCCCGCGAGGCCAGTTGGGGCGACGGATCCGGTCGCGGGTGCTCATGCCCATCGGTCTGGTCGGCGGCTTCGTCAACTCGACCGGCGGCGGTGGTTCCGGTCCGATCATCACCTCGGCCCTGCTCGCGACCGGACGGCTGACGCCCAGGATGGTCGTCGGTTCGATCAGCGCCGCGGAGTTCGCCGTGGTCAGTGCGGGGAGCGCCGGGTTCATCGTCGGCCTTGGCCTGGGTGGCATCGATCTCGCCTGGGTGTTGGTGATGCTCGCTGGCGGAGTGTTGGCAGCGCCGGTGGCGGCGTGGCTCACCAAACACGTGCCCAGCCGCATGCTCGGATCCTTGATCGGCGGCTTGATCGTCGTCGTCAATCTCCGCAACCTGTTCTATGGCGGCGACGGGGCGGAACCGACAGGCGTCGCGACGGCCATCCTGGCGGGTACCGTGCTGGCCTGGATTTGCGCGGTCGCCTGGTCGGCGCGCGAACACCTCCGGACGGCCCGGGCCGACGTCGCGGGATGACCAGGTCCGGATAATCCAGCGGCGTGGACGGCCATGTCGACCGTAGTCTTGTGAGCTGTATGGACACGCCCGTGAAACAGGTGCTCGCCGACCTCCGCGGGCGCGTGGCCGAGCTGACCCTCCGGGACGAACGGCGGTTCGCCCGCCGGTTGGACGGCCTGCGCAAGATTCGCGATCGCACTCAGCGGGCGGCCGCGTTGGCCGAGATCGAAGCAGGCATCGCTGCGGCGGAGGAACTCGTCGTGCGGCGCCGGGCCGGCGTCCCGGTCCTCGTGTACCCGGGCGAGTTGCCGGTCAGCCAGCGCAGGGACGAGATCGCCGCGGCCATCCGCGATCACCAGGTAGTGATCGTCGCCGGCGAGACCGGCTCGGGCAAGACCACCCAGCTGCCCAAGATCTGCCTCGAGCTGGGCCGCGGCGTACGTGGCACCATCGGGCACACCCAGCCGCGCCGGATCGCCGCGCGAACCGGGGCCGACCGCATCGCCGAAGAACTCGGGGTGCAGCCGGGAACGGCGGTCGGGTACAAGATGCGGTTCACCGATCAGGTTCGGGACGACACCCTGGTCAAGCTGATGACCGACGGAATCCTGCTCGCCGAGCTGGCCGGTGACCGGGCGTTACGCCAGTACGACACGCTGATCATCGACGAGGCCCACGAGCGGAGTCTCAACATTGACTTCATCCTCGGCTATCTGAAGCAGCTGCTGCCGCGCCGGCCCGATCTGAAGGTGGTCATCACATCGGCGACGATCGACCCGGAACGGTTCTCGCGGCACTTCGGTGACGCCCCTATCGTCGAGGTCTCCGGCCGGACGTACCCCGTTGAGGTGCGGTACCGCCCGTTCGGGGTCGAGGACGACCGCGACCAGACGCAGGCGATCACGGACGCGGTCGACGAGCTGCGGGCCGACGGTCCTGGAGACGTCCTGGTGTTCCTCAGTGGTGAGCGGGAGATCCGCGACACCACCGACGCGCTTCGCCGGCATTTCCAGCGACGGGTGAGCCCTCCTGAAGTCCTGCCGTTGTACGCCCGGCTGTCGGCAGGGGAGCAGCACCGGGTCTTCCAGCCGCACCAGGGTCAGCGCATCGTGCTGGCCACCAACGTCGCCGAGACGTCGCTGACGGTGCCCGGCATCAAGTACGTCGTGGATCCCGGGATGGCCCGAATCTCCCGGTACAGCCAGCGGCTCAAGGTGCAGCGCCTGCCGATCGAACCGATCTCCCAGGCGTCGGCGAACCAGCGGGCCGGACGGTGCGGACGCACGTCCGACGGCGTGTGCATCCGGTTGTACGACGAGGACGATTTCGCCGGCCGGCCGGAGTTCACCGAGCCGGAGATCCTGCGCACGAACCTGGCTTCGGTCATCCTGCAGATGACCGCCCTGGGGCTCGGCGAGCTGGCCGACTTTCCGTTCGTCGAACCGCCGGACCGGCGGCAGGTGACCGACGGGATCAACCTGCTGCACGAGCTCGGTGCGCTCGATCCCAAGCCCGCGGATCCGAACAAGCGGCTTACCCCGATCGGGCGCCGGCTCGCACAGCTACCGATCGACCCGCGGCTCGGCCGGATGATCCTGGAGGCGGACCGCAATGGCTGCGTCCGCGAGGTGCTCATCATCACCGCCGCCCTGTCGATCCAGGATCCACGCGAGCGACCGAGTCGATCGGCGCCCTCGGCGGACGGACGTGCCTCGGACGGTGATCAGGAACAGGCCGCCCGGCAGCAGCACGCCCGATTCGCCGACGAGACCTCTGACTTCCTCGCCTACCTCAACTTGTGGCGCTACCTGCGCGAGCGGCAGAAGGTGCTGTCGGGCAACCAGTTCCGCAAGTTGTGCCGGACCGAGTACCTCAACTACCTGCGGGTCCGCGAGTGGCAGGACCTCTACATTCAGCTGCGGCAAGCGGCCAAGCTACTCGGCGTGACGCTGAACTCGGTACCGGCGGACAGCGAACGACTCCACCGCGCCCTGCTGGCCGGCTTGCTCTCGCCTATCGGGCTCCAGGAGGAGGTGAAACGAACCGCGCCGGGTCGCGGCGTCCCGCGAGGCCGTCGTCCGATGACCGAGTACCTCGGGGCCCGTGGCGCGCGCTTCGCGATCTTCCCCGGTTCCGCCCTGGCCAAGTCCCGGCCGCAATGGGTCATGGCCGCCGAACTGGTCGAGACGTCCCGGCTGTGGGCGCGTATCGTCGCCAAGATCGACCCGGCATGGGCCGAGGAACTGGCCGGTCACCTGGTCAAGCGCTCGTACGGCGAACCGCATTGGGAGATGAACGCGGGCGCGGTCATGGCTTACGAGAAGGTGACGCTCTATGGCGTGCCGATCGTGGCCGACCGAAAGATTGCGTACGGCAAGGTCGATCCGGAGTTCTGCCGCGAGCTGTTCATCAGGCACGCGCTCGTTCAGGGGGAGTGGCGTACCCAGCACAAGTTCTTCCACGACAACCGCGAACTGCTCGCCTCGGTCGAGGATCTCGAGCACCGGGCGCGGCGGCGCGACATCGTGGTCGACGAGGATGACCTGTTCGACTTCTACGACGCGCGAGTTCCAGCCGACGTGGTGTCGGCGGCGCACTTCGACAGCTGGTGGAAGAAGGCCCGGCGCGACCAACCTGATCTGCTGGACTTCGATCCGGCGATGCTGGTCAGACATGACGCCGGTACGGTCAGCGCGGCGGACTATCCCGACGAGTGGACGGACGGCGCCCTGCGGCTCCGGCTCAGCTACCAGTTCGAGCCTGGCGCTGACGCCGACGGCGTGACGGCTC
This sequence comes from Jiangellaceae bacterium, assembly GCA_035462225.1. Lineage (GTDB taxonomy): Bacteria > Actinomycetota > Actinomycetes > Jiangellales > Jiangellaceae > JASLBX01. Next base: position 5,719 of record DATHUM010000044.1, read on the forward strand.
ACATTCCACTTGCTGTGCTCAACCAGGTGAGGTCCGACGGCTTCGACTGGCAGGTCCCGGGGCTGCGCGAGGAGTTGGTGACCGCACTGATCCGGTCGCTTCCGAAACAGCTACGGCGCAACTTCGTGCCCGTCCCGGACCACGCGGCCGAGGTGCTGCGCCGGGCCGGCCCGGACGATGGTCCGTTGCTGCTGACCCTTGAGCGCGAGCTCGAAGAGATGACGGGCGTGAGCGTTCCGCGGGACGCCTGGGACCTCGACCGCGTTCCGGACCATCTACGGATGACGTTCCGAGTCGAGGACGAGAAGGGCCGCCCGCTAGGTGAGGGCAAGGATCTCGATGCGCTCAAGGGAAAGCTCGCCCCGCAGACGAAGGCGGCGATCTCGTCCGTGACCACCGACGTGGAGCAGTCGGGGCTGCGGTCCTGGACGATGGGCGAGCTGCCGCGAGCCGTCAAGGGCAATCGTGGCGGGCATGTGGTCAGGGGATACCCGGCGCTCGTGGACGAAGGCGACACCGTGGCCGTGCGCGTCCTGGGCACCGAAGCCGAGCAGCGCACCGCGATGTGGCGGGGAACGCGACGGCTGCTCCAGCTGACCATCCCTTCGCCGAACGCGTACGTGTCCGGGTGGCTCACCAACGAGAGCAAGCTGGCGCTCAGCCAGAACCCGCACGGCAGCGTGCCCGCACTGCTAGCCGACTGTGTCGCGTGCGCGGTGGACAAGCTGATCGCCGATGCCGGCGGCCCGGCATGGGATGCCGAGGGATTCGCCCGGCTACGTGATGCGGTTCGCGCCGACCTGGTCGACGTCACGCTCGACGTGCTGGGCAAGGTGGAGCAGGTGCTGACGACGGCCCGCGCGGTCGAGCAGCGGATCAAGGCCACCAGCAGCCTGGCCCTGGTGCCGGCGCTGACCGACATCCGGACCCAGCTCGGCGAGCTGATCTTCCCGGGCTTCGTCGCCGCGACAGGGTGGCGGCGGCTGCCAGATCTGTTGCGTTACGTCCGCGGCATCGAGCGCCGCCTGGACAAACTACCGACGACGCACAACCGCGACCGCCAGCTCATGGAGCAGGTCCACCACCTGCGCCAGGAGTACGACGACATGGTGGCCCGGCTGCCGGCCGACCGGAGGGAGGACGAGGACGTCCGGCAGATCCGCTGGATGCTCGAGGAGCTGCGGGTGTCGTACTTCGCTCAGTCGCTCGGCACTGCCTACCCCGTGTCGGACAAGCGGATCAGGCGCGCCATCGACGCACTGTGAGCTGCAAGAAGATGGCTAGCTGGCGGCGAGCGCCAAGACGTCGGGGATCTGCCTCATGCCGACCTGGGGGTCGGTTGACGGGAACAACCCGATGCTGTGCACGCCGGCCGACTGAAGGGCGTTGATGTGGGCGGCCGCATCTTCGAGCGTGCCGATCGGCCCGATCTCGGCCCACCACTCCGACGGCATGGTGGCCAGGCCGTGGACGCCTTGCTCGGCGTGGCGCGCGGCGAGCTCGTCGAAGAACGGCAGGACGGTGAGGCTGACGTTCGCCCGCTCCAGCATCGCGGCCAGCCAAGGCGCCATGATCTGGTAGGCGGCTGTGCGGTCGTCCGTGACACAAAGCGCGGAGAACACCGCGACCTGGAAGTCGTCCGGCGAACCGGCCTGGTCGACCGCCCATCGCACGTACGTCGGGCTCGCCGGTTCGGCCAGTACGACGCCTCCGGCTGCACGTCCGGCGACCGCCATCGACTTCGGGCCACGGACACCGGCGAGGATGCCCGGCGGGTCGGCCGGCGGTTGATCGAGCTGCACATCGTCGAGGTGGACGTAGTGCCCGTGCATGGTGACCTGCTCGCCGGCGAGCAGGCGGCGCACGGCTACGAGCACCTCTTCCAGTGCGGTCAGCGGGGATTGGGGACGCGCACCCATCTGCTCCATCCACGACTGCACACCGTGCCCTATACCGGGGGTGAAGCGGCCCGGCCCCAGGCCACACAGCGTCGCGAACTCCATCGCGGTGATGGCCGGGTTGCGTGCGACCGCGGGCACGATCCCCAATCCGACGCGCAGCGAATCGGTCACCGACAACGCTGCGGCCGACAGGCTCACCCCTGCGGTGTAGAAGCAGTCTTCGATGACCCAGAGCCGGTCTGCTCCGCCCGACTCCAGCCGCCGCGCGACGTCGTGGACGAGCGCAGCGGGATACGTCCGGGGAAAGCACATTCCGATCTCGGGGCGGTTCGTCGACATGCCACCGGACCATAGCCGCCCCTTCCGACACCGGGCGGTCGCCACACGCGCACACCATCGGTAGATCAAGTGGTCGCAACACGCCGATTCCGCCGCTCAGAGTTCAGCGTGTCGTGACCAGTTGATCTTGATCGATGGCTTGCGCGGTGCTCTCCTGACCAGCCGGGCAGGACGAACGAGACGGCGGCACCATATCGTTGAGCGCATGAGCACACACTTCGACGTCGTTGTCCTCGGGGCGGGTCCCGGTGGTTATGTGGCCGCGATCCGGGCCACCCAGCTCGGGCTGAAGACGGCAATCATCGAGGAGAAGTACTGGGGCGGCGTCTGCCTCAACGTCGGCTGTATCCCGTCCAAGGCGCTGCTGCGTAACGCCGAACTGGCGCACATCTTCCGGGACGAGGCCAAGACATTCGGCATCCGGGTCAACGGCGAGGTGAGCTTCGACTACGGCGAGGCCTTCAAGCGCAGCCGCAAGGTCGCAGAGGGCAGGGTCAAGGGCGTCCACTTCCTGATGAAGAAGAACAACATCACCAAGTACGAAGGCTGGGGCACCTTCTCGGACGCCAACACGCTGCAGGTCTCGCTCGCTGACGGCGGGAACGAGACCGTGACGTTCGACCACTGCATCATCGCGGCCGGCGCCACGACCAAGCTCCTGCCCGGAACATCGCTCAGCGAACGGGTCGTCACGTACGAAGAGCAGATCATGACCGACGAACTGCCGGCGAGCGTCGTCATCGCCGGCGCGGGCGCCATCGGCGTCGAGTTCGCGTACGTGCTCAAGAACTACGGCGTCGATGTCACCATCGTCGAGTTCCTCGACCGCCTCGTGCCGCTCGAGGACGAGGAGGTCTCGGCCGAACTGGCCAAGCGCTACAAGCGGCTCGGCATCAATGCCTTGACATCCACCAGGGTCGAGGGCATCGACGACTCAGGCGACAAAGTCAAGGTGACGGTCAGCAGCAACGGCAGTGAGCAGGTGCTCGAGACCGACAAGGTATTGCAGGCCATCGGCTTCCAGCCGCGCGTCGAAGGCTATGGGCTGGACAAGACAGCTGTTGCGCTCACCGACCGCGGCGCCATCGAGATCGACAGCCGGGGCCGGACGAACGTCCCGCACATTTTCGCCATCGGCGACGTGACCGCCAAGCTGATGCTCGCGCACGCAGCCGAGTCGATGGGCATCGTCGCCGCGGAGACCATCGCCGGCGCGGAGACGATGGAGCTGGATTACACGATGATCCCGCGAGCCACCTACTGCCAGCCGCAGATCGCCAGCTTCGGGTGGACCGAGGCGCAGGCTCGCGACAAGGGCTTCGACGTGCAGGTGGCGAAGTTCCCGTTCACCGCCAACGGCAAGTCGCATGGCCTCGGTGACACCACCGGCTTCGTCAAGCTCATCAGCGACGGCAAGTACGGCGAGCTGCTGGGTGGTCACCTGATCGGCCCCGACGTCACGGAGCTGCTGCCGGAGTTGACCCTTGCCCAGCAGTGGGACCTGACGGTGCACGAGGTCGCCAGGAACGTGCACGCCCACCCGACGCTCAGCGAAGCGGTCAAGGAGGCCGTCCACGGACTGGCCGGACACATGATCAATTTCTGATCAGCGGGTCTGACGGTCCGGTAAGGACGTGGGCGGCGTGGACGGGCTGCTGGATCACGCCGCCTTCGGATGCGTAGCGACCAGGTGGGCGGGCATCAGCCGCCGGTCGTCGATACCGCCACTACATCCTGGTACTCGGGATGCCGCTTGATCCACGCCGCGACGAACCGGCACTCGACATCCACCAGTCGCCCGGCGCTACGCGCGTCGTCGAACAGCGTCCGGGCGAGTTCGGAGCCGACACCCTTGCCTTCGGCCTCCGGCTCGACTTCGGTATGGATGGCGGTGATGACATCGCCGTGCCTGCTGATGGCCAGGCTGCCTACCTTCTCACCGTCGAGATATGCCTCGTAGGCCAATGGCGTGCGCCGAATGTCGATCGTCACCTCGTCCTCCCTCGTCTTCGACCGTACAACACGTGATCTACCGGCGGTTGTGCCCGAGCGCGGACTTCGCGCCGGCCGAGCGGCGACTGCCTGGTGGACGGCGGGCTACGGGGTGGCGGAGATGGTGTGAGCGACCCGCGAACCGGCCGGTTAGGTGAACCTAATTGCGACGGCGTGCGGGTGATCCTGCCAATATGCGGTCATGCGCCTGGACCACGTCTCATACGCCGCGGGGCCCGAGGGTCTCGACGCGACCGCTCTCGAACTGGCTTCGAAGCTCGGCGTGGAACTGGTCGACGGCGGCATTCATCCGCGGTTCGGAACCCGCAACCGGGTGCTGCCGGTCTCGGACGGGCACTACCTCGAGGTCGTCGAGGTGCTGGATCACCCGGCGGCGGACAAGGTGCCGTTCGGCCAGGCGGTCAAAGCGCGCACGGAAGCCGGCGGCGGCTGGCTTGGCTGGGTCGTCGCGGTGGACGACTTGCGTCCCATCGAAGCGCGACTGGGCCGCCGCGCCGTCGACGGCAATCGGCGACGCCCTGACGGGTACGAGCTGCGCTGGAGGCAGATCGGCGTGAAAGGCTTGATCAACGACCCGCAGTTGCCGTTCTTCGTGCATTGGGAATCCGACCCGGCCGAGCATCCGTCACAGCCGGGCAATGGCGTGCAGCTTGTGCGTATCGAGATCGCCGGCGACCCGCACCGGGTGGCCGAGTGGCTTGGTGAGCCCACGTCGCACCCGCTGGACGACGTCGACGTGGAGTGGACAGCTCCGCACGGTCAGCCCGGTATCCAGGCGGTGCACTTCCGAACGTCCGACGGACTCGTCCGGATCTGACCCCTCCGCCCGATTGTCGTTCGATCACGTTCGACTGGCAGGGCGACGTTCGTACATGCATGCGTGCCTGTTGGTACGTCGGGCC
>DATHUM010000045.1:0-1987 GCA_035462225.1 Jiangellaceae bacterium
AGCCTGCTCCCAGACGTCGGCGGAGAACCCCAGTGCTGCCGCGGCGCCGAAGAACAGGGCCCCCAGGGCGCCGAGGCTGACACACATCACGACGCACAGCTGCAGCAGGTGAAGTCCGAACCGAGCGGCCGGCTAGGCGGCTCCCGCGATCGGTCCATCGCGGACCGGAGCCCTGTCCGTCGGTCTCACGTGCATTGCGACTCGCATGGTGACTCCTTTCGAGTTCGGTCCAAGCAGCTCGCTGCTGCGCCTCTCCGGTTCTGGAACGGCCAGATGGCCCTATTGGCCACGATGCGCCCGCTGCGGGGCGCAACGAAGGGCCTAAGGGCCCGGATATCCGGGCCTTGGACACCTCCGGGCCGCACGACGTTTCTGGTATTTCGGCAGTGCCACATTGGCCGGGCCCAGGCGGGTCGATATGGCCTCCCAGTAGCCGACCGGTCATCGGCACGAGCGGGGCGCTGTGGTGTCCTGATGGTCGGCCGGAGGAGCCATGCTCAGGTTCCCGACGCCATGTAGGCGGCGAGGATGTAGTTGGGGTGCCGGTCGAGGTTCTGGCGGGCTCGGTCGTAGCGCATCGTGGTGCGCGGGTCGGCGTGTCGGGCGGCGATCTGGACGTCGCGCAGGTCGACGCCGGCGTCGAGCATCGTGGTGACGAAGGTGTGGCGCAGCATGTGCGGGTGCATGCGCGGGAGTCGCACCCCGGCGTCTGCGGCGAGCCGCCGCGGCCGCCGGGTGGCCGCGTGCCGGTCCATCCGCCGGCCGCGACTGTTCAGCAGGATCGGCCCGGAGCGGCGCTCGTCGACGGCGCGCTCGACTGCGCGGGCGACGGCTGGCGGCAGCGGAACGAGCACCACCCGGGTGCCCTTGCCGACGACCCGCAAGACGCGGTGGCCGTGTTCCTCGCCCAGGTCGGCGATGTTGGCACCGGTGGCCTCGAAGATCCGCAGCCCGAGCAGACCGAGCATGGCGACCAGCGCGAAGTCGCATCGGTCCGCGGACTGTCGAGCTGCGGTCAGCACCGCTTCGAACTGGAGATGAGTCAGGCCGAGGGTCGGGGACTCCGGCGGCACTGTCGGGCGGCGCAGGTACTCGGCTGGGGAGTGCTCGAGCACGCCGTCAATGACGCAGGTCCGGAAGAAGCCGACGATCACCGAGGTGCGGCGGGAGACAGTCGACGGCTTGAACTTTCGGGTCTCCTGCATCCACCGCACGTACAGCTCCAGGTCATGGCGCCGGGCGTCGAGGGGTGCCAGGTGCCGCTCGGCGCACCAGCGGAGGAACGCGCGCAGGTCCGAGTCGGTATGCGTCCGGGACAGGCCCTTGTACCGGGCCAGGTAGGCCGCCACCGCTAGGGCGAGCCGGACACCATGTAGCTGTGCGTTCTCGCCGGACGACGCCGGCGACGTCTGAGTCGTCATACCGGCACGTTGCGCCGCCGCAGGGAACTCGCGCGCGTCCCGCGCGCAGCGGCATGCCCGCGTCCGGCGATCCGCCCACGACGACGTCCGCCCCGACCCTCCGACGGCGGTAGTCTCGGTGATCCCAGCACCGATGCCCTTGTCGCTGCCGTCGTGACGCTGCACGCTGTACCCCCGTCCGGTCGGAGGCTTCCATGGGCAAGTTGATCTACGCAGCCAACACCTCGCTCGACGGCTACCTCGAGGACGAGACCGGCTCCTTCGACTGGTCGGTGCCTGACGACGAGGTGCACGCGTTCTGGAACGAGCACGAGCGGCACGTCGGCACGTCGCTCTACGGCCGCCGCATGTACGAGACGATGCGCATCTGGGAGAGCGACGACTGGTTGAACATGGAACCCGCTGTCGTGCGCGAATACGCGGGGATATGGCGCGACGCCGACAAGGTGGTCTACTCCTCGACGCTCGAAGACGTGTCGACGGCGCGTACGAGGCTGGAGCGGCAGTTCGAGCCGGAGGCGGTGCGAGAGCTCAAGGAGTCATCGGACTCGGACCTGAGCATCGGC
>DATHUM010000046.1:0-5965 GCA_035462225.1 Jiangellaceae bacterium
GTCACGGACGCCGGCAGGTCCACAACGCACCAGTGCCAGTACCCGCTCGGCGTCGGCGCGTCCGGGTCGAAGCACGTGACGACGTAGCTCTTCGTTCCTTCTGGAGCGCCGGACCAGGACAATTGGGGTGACTGGTTTCCGCCCCCCACACCCGAGGTATCCGATAGGAACTCAGCCGAGAGCTGCTCACCGTCACGCACGTCCTCGCTCGTCACGGTCATTGTCCCAACTGCTGGAAGCAGCGAGTAGGGGTCCGGGGCGACGGGCCGATCGAGGGACATGGATGATCCTCCTTATGACTTGGGTGTGTCCGAATCTAGTAGCGGACAAGTTACGAGCCCATACCCAAATGCGGCTTTCACTTGGACTAACGCGTCCGGCCACGGCAGGATCGTCGCCGTGACCATCCCGGACGCTACCGACAGTACGCTCAGCGCGCTTACTGTGCTGCGTGAGCGAGTAGCGATGCTGCGGTTCCCGCTGGAGGTGAGCGGGTCGACGGCCGCCCGAAACAAGCGTAGGCAGATCGTTGCTCAGCTGGACGATTACGTGCTCCCCCGGATGGCGCGCATCGACGCTCCGCTGCTCGCCGTCGTCGGCGGGTCCACGGGAGCGGGCAAGTCGACGCTTGTGAACGGGATCGTCGGACGTCCGGTGAGCCAGACCGGTGTGCTTCGGCCCACCACCCGCTCGCCGTTGCTCGCGCACAATCCGAAGGACGCGGACTGGTTCACCTCAGGACGCATCCTGCCCGAGCTGAACAGGGTGACAGGGGAAGGGGACAGTGGCCCCAAGGCGCTGAGACTCGTTTCCGATCATGGCATTCCGCCCGGGCTGGCCATTCTTGACGCACCGGACATCGATTCGGTCGTCACAAAGAATCGGGATCTCGCTGCGCAACTGCTCAAGGCCGCCGACCTCTGGATCTTCGTGACGACGGCCGCCCGGTACGCCGACGCCGTCCCCTGGGGATTCCTCAGCGATGCGGCGCATCGGAGTGCGGCCGTCTCGGTAGTGCTGGACCGGGTGCCACCGGAGGCGCTGGACGAAGTCCGCCAGCACCTCGCGGCGATGTTGGACAACCACGGCCTCGGTGACTCGCCGATGTTCGTCATCGAGGAGACGGTTCTCGAACCGGGGGGCATGTTGCCGCCGGAACAGATCGCCCCTATCCGGGCCTGGCTCTCCAGCCTTGCCGCCGATGCCGCGGCGCGAACCGAGGTGGTAAAGCGGACGCTCGACGGTGCGGTAGCAGACGTCATGCGGCGTACACCCGAGCTGGCCGAAGCCGCCGACACCCAGGCGGCGATGGCCGATCAACTACGTGCGGCCGTCGTGGCCGCCTACGACGATGCCCTGAACACGATCGACCGGGCCAGCCGGGATGGCAGCCTGCTTCGCGGTGAGGTGCTGGCCAGGTGGCAGGACTTCGTCGGAACGGGCGAGTTCTTCCGCTCGGTCGAGGAGAAGGTCGGCCGCCTGCGCGACCGGGTCGTGGCCTTCTTCCGCGCGAGGCCACTGCCGGCGGCCGAAGTCGAGGAGGCCATCGAGCACGGCCTCGAAGCGCTGTTCATCGACCAGGCCGATCGCGCAGCCGACACCGCGCACGGGCGGTGGCGCGCCGACCGGGCCGGCAAGGCATTGCTCGGCAAAGACGACCTGTCCAGGTCGAGCGCCGATTTCGGCGACCGGGCGGCCGCTGCCGTGCGGGAGTGGCAGGGTACGGTGCTCGATCTGGTCCGGACCGAAGGCCAGGACAAGCGATTCACGGCCCGGGTGCTGTCGTTCGGTGTCAATGGACTCGGCGTCGCATTGATGGTCGTGGTGTTCGCGTCGACCGGCGGGCTCACCGGGGCCGAGGTCGGTATCGCCGGAGGCACCGCGGTGGTAGGCCAGAAACTGCTCGAAGCCGTGTTCGGTGACCAGGCGGTTCGGCGGCTGGCCGACGCGGCGAGCAAGGACTTGAGAGCGCGCGCGGAGGAGCTCTTGCGGACCGAAGCTGCCCGGTTCACCGACCGGATCGACGTGCTGGCGATCGACCCGAGCGCCAGCGGCGCGCTGCGCGAGGCGCACCGCAATGTGGAGGGCACGCGTTACCGGGAGGCAGGGAAGTGAGACTGCTTCGCCGGCCCGCCCGCTCAGTCCTGCCCGAGCGGTTGGAGGCGCTCGCGGCCGCTGCGGATGTCGCCGAAGGCCGGTTGCCGGCCCAGCTGATCGACAGGGCCCGGACGGTAGTGAACCGGGCCGGTCAGCGCCGGCGGCTGTCGGGCGATCACACGGTCGTGGCCCTGGCCGGTGCCACCGGCGGCGGGAAGTCGTCCATCTTCAACCTGGTGACCGGTCTGGAGCTCGCCCGGGTCGGAGTTCGGCGTCCAACGACGTCCGAACCGCTGGCTTGCATCTGGGGCACCCAGGGTGTGGAGCCGCTGATGAACTGGCTCGGCATTCCGCGCCGCCACCAGGTGCCCAAGGAGAGCCTGCTCGATTCGGGCGAGACCGATGCACTCGATGGCCTGGTTCTGATCGACCTTCCCGACCATGACTCGCACGACAAGTCGCACCGCGCTCAGGTCGACCGCTTGGTCGAGCTGGTGGACCTGTTCGTGTGGGTCGTCGACCCGCAGAAGTATGCCGACGCCGTGCTGCACGACCGCTACCTCAAGCGACTGTCCGGCCACTCTGCGGTGACGGTGGTCGTGCTGAACCAGATCGACCGGCTCGCGCCCGCGGACGTCAAGGCGTGTATGGCCGACCTGGAGCGCCTGCTCAGGGAAGACGGTTACGGCAAGGTCCCGATCGTCCCGATGTCGGCGGTCACCGGCGCGGGCGTGGACGAGTTTCTCGGCGTCCTGCGTGGCGCCGTTGCGACTCGCAAGGCATCTGATGATCGAGTGGCTGCGGACATCAGCGATGCCGCCACTGCGTTGCTGGACGCGGCGGGACGTGGCGAACCCGCGGGCGTGCAGGACGTGGATCGAAAGCGGCTGGTCGATGCGCTGGCCGACGCCGCCGGAGTCGAAGCCGTCGCCGCTGCGGTCGGCGGCTCCTACCGCAGGCGCGCTCGCGCCGCGACCGGCTGGCCGGTCACCAGGTGGCTGGCCAAGCTGAGGCCGGATCCGCTGCGCCGGTTGCGCGTCTCCAAGAAGGATGTGGACCCCAGACTGCTGCGTACCTCGCTGCCGAAGCCGTCGCCGATTCAGCGAGCGCGGGCCGAGTCGGCGATTCGCGCCTTTGGCGACGCCGCCGCGACCAAGGGCCCCGAACCGTGGGTGGTCGCCATCCGTGCTGCGGCCCACTCCGCGGCCGACCGGCTGCCGGACGATCTGGACCAGGCCATCGCCGGCACGGACCTAGGGGCCGACAAGCGCCCGAGCTGGTGGCTGGTGGTCGGCGCCCTGCAGTGGCTCCTGCTGATCGCGATGCTCATCGGCGGTCTCTGGTTGCTGGGGCTGGCGGTGATGGGCTGGCTCCGGCTTCCGGAGCTGCCGACGCCCAACCTGGGCGTGATCCCGATTCCGACCTTGCTGCTGCTCGGTGGAGCATTGCTCGGCATCGTGATCGGCTTGATCACGCGGGTGGCGGCTCGGACCGGTGCGCTCCGGCGGTCGATCGCGACGCGGCGCAAGCTGCGGGAGGCCGTCGCGGTCAGGGCCGAGGAGGTAGTCGTCGCTCCGGTCGTCACGGAGGTGGAACGGCTCGCCTCGTTCCGCGCGGCTGCCAACACCGCGAAGGGCTGACTACCGCCCGTTATCCACACCTACCTGTAGTCGATCGTGTTATCCACAGATTGATCGCACTGCCTTATGTTCGCGTCCATGGACGTGCAGTCTCCTGACTATCCATTCGCTTCGCACGAGCGACGAGCGCAGGAGGCTCCTCATGGCACAACCCATCATCACAGTCATCGGAATCGTCGCGACCCAGCCGGCCGTGCAGACCACCAACCGCGGCACGCCGTACGCAGCGTTCCGGCTGGCCCAGACCGAACGCCGGTTCAACGCGCGGGCCAACCGGTGGGAGGACGGCGACACGTCGTGGTACTCGGTCACCTGCTGGCGGTCGTTCGGTGAGAACGTCGCGCAGTCCCTGCAGGTGGGCCAACCGGTTGCGGTCACCGGCCGGCTCAAGGTTCGCGAGTTCACCACCGACGACGGCAAGTCGCGCCAGCAGGCCGAGCTTCACGCCATCACAATCGGGCACGACCTTAGGCGCGGTACATCGAACTTCACGAAGGTCTCACGCCCGGCGGCGGAGTTCGTCGACGAGGACGCCGAGGTCAGCGAGTTTCACAACCGGCTGGCCGAGCGGCACTCGAACACCCCGTGGTCCGAGCCCACCGGCGAACCCGAGGAGAGCTCGCCGTTCGGAACGACCACCTCTGACGATCAGGCCGACATCGACAAGCGGGCCGCCTGATACCGACACCCGAGAGGCTGTCCGGCCGGGCCTGCTCGCCGGGGACCAGGCTCGGCCGGACGCGACCGGTTCGCCCGTCCGGCCGGCCTCTGCGATTTCAGCGCCGAGCAGCCCAGGCCGTAGGCTGGACGGGCTATGGCGGAGTTCATTTATTCGATGCGCAAGGCGCGGAAGGCGCACGGCGACAAGGTCATCCTCGATGACGTCACCCTGCACTTCTACCCCGGCGCCAAGATCGGTGTGGTCGGCCCCAACGGCGCCGGCAAGTCCAGCGTGCTGCGGATCATGGCCGGCCTCGACCAGCCGTCCAACGGCGAAGCCGTCCTCAGCCCCGGCTACAGCGTCGGTATCCTCCTCCAGGAGCCCGAGCTCAACGAGGACAAGACGGTGCTCGGCAACGTCGAGGAGGGCGTGGCCGAGACCAAGGCGATGCTCGACCGGTTCAACGAGATCGCCGAGAAGATGGCCGTCGAGTACTCCGACGAGTTGCTCGAAGAGATGGGCAGGCTCCAGGAGCAGCTCGACCACCGCAATGCGTGGGCTCTTGACTCCGAGCTCGAGCAGGCCATGGACGCGCTGCGCTGCCCGCCGAGCGACTCGCCGGTCACCCACCTGTCCGGTGGCGAGCGTCGCCGGGTCGCGCTGTGCAAGCTGCTGCTTCAGCAGCCCGACCTGCTGCTGCTGGACGAGCCCACCAACCACCTCGACGCCGAGAGCGTCCAGTGGCTCGAGCAGCATCTGGAGAAGTACCACGGCGCGGTCGTCGCCGTCACCCACGACCGGTACTTCCTCGACAACGTGGCCCAGTGGATCCTCGAGCTCGACCGCGGCCGGGCCTACCCGTACGAGGGCAATTACACGACCTACCTGGAGACCAAGCAGGCCCGCCTGAAGGTCGAGGGTGCCAAGGACGCCAAGCGGCAAAAGCGCCTCAGGGAAGAGCTGGAATGGGTGCGGTCCAACGCCAAGGGCCGCCAGACCAAGCAGCGCGCGCGTCTCGAACGGTACGAGGAGATGGCCGCCGAAGCCAAGAAGAGCCGCAAGCTCGACTTCGAGGAGATCCAGATCCCGCCGGGCCCCCGCCTGGGCAACCTGGTCGTCGAGGCCGACAACGTGACCAAGGGCTTCGGCGACCGGCAGCTCATCCGCGACCTGTCGTTCTCGCTGCCGCGCAACGGCATCGTCGGCGTCATCGGACCTAACGGTGTGGGCAAGACCACGCTGTTCAAGATGATCGTGGGCGACGAGCAGCCGAACTCCGGCAACTTCCGCATCGGCGACACGGTCCGGTTGTCGTACGTCGACCAGAACCGCGCCGGCATCGACCCGAAGAAGACCGTCTGGCAGGTCGTGTCCGACGAACTCGACCACATCAAGGTCGGCCACGTGGAGATGCCCAGCCGGGCCTACGTCGCGGCTTTCGGTTTCAAGGGTCCTGACCAGCAGAAGCCGGCCGGTGTGCTGTCCGGTGGCGAGCGCAACCGGCTGAACCTGGCCATGACCCTCAAGCAGGGCGGCAACCTGCTGCTGCTCGACGAGCCCACCAACG
>DATHUM010000047.1:0-2042 GCA_035462225.1 Jiangellaceae bacterium
CTCTTCCGCTGGGAGTAGTTGCCGCCGGACTCAACGCACCGGCGCAGCCGCGGCTGGATTCAATCGTCGACGACGATGCCGTGCGCGGCGGCCAGCCCGGGCCCGATCTCGATCAGTTGTCCGCTGCTGATCACGGCGTTCCGGAGGGAGTCGTAGCCGTCGGCGATGTCCAACGTGGTCGCACCGCGAAAAATCGACCTGCTTCAGCGTGACGCGAGGCAGGCGAACGCCGCGGATCTGGCTCCGGGGGAACCGGACTGCGGTCAACCTCGGGCGCGCCGTACGGAAGATCGGACAGCTGCTCAGCCATGGGCACGGCGACAACTTACTGGTTCAGTCCGACAGGACTCCTTCACCGACCTCACCCGTCGCCAGGTAGAGCAGAGCCCGCCCGTAGGCCTCTTCGGGATCGTCGGCGCCCACCACAACCCGGTGGCCGTCGACGTCCAGCTCGACGTGGTAGCCATCGCCGTCTCGCGCCAACTGGACGAACGCGCCGCGGAGCAGCTCTCTTAGCTGTGCCTCGCGCGGAAGCCACAGAGCGGCTTCCTGCTCTACCGAGTCCAACGCCCATTCCACGGTTCCGTTGAACCCGATGACCCGCCCGGTGGGAAACTCGTGGACGTCGATCGTCATATGGCTGAGCACGAACACGTCGTCGTCCATACCGCGATCGGGTAGCACGAACCGGTCACCGGGCGCAGGCTCCCACCGCACGCCCGCGGCGCGTAATCGCTTGGCCAGCTCGATCGAGATCACCCCTCCATTGTGAGCACATGCTCGGCACCCTGTGAGGCGGGTGAGCCGTCCGAACCGCACCAGGCGGCACTCGTCCCGAGAAGCCCAACCGGTCAGACCGTTGGGCAGCAGAATCCGCCGAGGACAGCGATAATCGACCCATGACAGTTCAGGGGGATCAAGCACAGGGGGACGTCGGGACGGCGGTTACCAGAATCGCCCGCGAAGGTCGTCAGGACGAGCCCAAGGACGAGCCGGGCCGGCTCAGGCCTGTCACCCGTCGAGGGCGGCTCGTCCTGGCCCACCACGACTCCGACCTGCTCGAGCTCGAGACCGCACACGGGCGCGTCGAACTACTAGGGCCGTATGGCACCGAGGCCCACGAGGGCGACGAGGTCGAGATCGTCGGCCTGCCAGACCCGACATCAAGGCACCCGAACATGCAGCCTGCACTGCTGATCCAGCAGATGCGGCGACTGACCTGACTGTCGTAGCGAGTGAGCGCCCTAGTCGGGGTCGTTGGACGGCAACCCGGTCTCAACGGGCAGGCCGGCGGCCATCCAGTCATGGGTGCCGCCGGCTACGTTGCGTGCGTCGAAGCCGAGCTGGGCCAGGAACCGAACCGCCTGCATGCTGCGGGCTCCGACCGCGCACACGAAGTACAGCGGCTCGTCGCGAGGCAGTTCGAAGTACCGGACCGGCACTGTCGCAAGTGGCATCAGAATCGCGTTGGGGATGTGCCCGCGGGCATACTCGTCCGGCTCGCGCACGTCGACCACAACCGGACCCTCGGCAGCCGCTGCGGCCAACTCGGTCACGCTTACTTCGACTGGGCCGTTCATGCCGCGCTCACGAACACGTGGCTGGCATCCTGGTCGGTCAGGATGACCGGCCGGTCACCCGCGGACACCATCACGCCGTCGTCAGTGCGCTCGACCACGACGGTGACCCCCGGCCGCACGCCCGCCCCGTCCAGGGCCGCCAGCAGCGTCTCGTCCGTCTGCAACGGCTCGCCGATGCGGTTGATGATCCGCGTTTCCCCTGCGCCGGCGTCGCCGTCGAGCGGTGCCATCCCGGGTGGAGCGGGCTTGGGCCGAGCCGGGCTCCCGAGCTCGTCCAGGCCGGGAATCGGGTTGCCGTACGGATCTTCGGTCGGGTCCTTGAGCAGGCCGACCAGGCGTCGCTCCACGGCCTCGGATATGACGTGCTCCCAACGGCAGGCCTCATTGTGAACCAACTCCCACGGCAGACCGATCACGTCGACGAGCAGCCGTTCGGCCAGCCGGTGCTTGCGCATGACGCGG
>DATHUM010000048.1:0-3705 GCA_035462225.1 Jiangellaceae bacterium
CCGTTCTCGCTCGGGACCTGCTCCTCTCCGGTGTTGAGCAGCATGAAGTTGCCGGTGCCGTAGGTGTTCTTGGCGGTGCCGACCTCGTAACAGACCTGCCCGAACGTCGCGGCCTGCTGGTCGCCCAGGATGCCCGCGACGGGAACACCCTTGAGCACGCCACCCGGTCCGCCCTGGCCGTAGACCTCGGACGACGACCGGATCTCCGGGAGCATGGACATCGGGATGCCCATGTCGGCGGCGATGTCCGCGTCCCAGGACAGGGTGTCCAGGTCCATCAGCATGGTCCGCGACGCGTTGGTGACGTCGGTGACGTGTACGCCGCCGTTGGTACCGCCGGTGAGGTTCCACAACGTCCATGTGTCGGTGTTGCCGAACGCCAGGTCGCCCATCTCCGCCTTGGCGCGGGCGCCGTCGACGTTGTCCAGGATCCACTTGATCTTGGGCACCGAGAAGTACGTCGCGAGCGGCAGGCCTACCTTGGCCTTGTAGCGGTCGCCACCGCCGCCGAGCGCGCCGAGTTCCTCGACTATCGCCTGAGTCCGGGTGTCCTGCCACACGATCGCGTTGTAGACCGGTTCGCCGGTCGTGCGGTCCCACACCACCGCGGTCTCACGCTGGTTGGTGATGCCGACCGCGGCCACGTCACTGATATTGAGGTTCGCCTTGGCGAGGGCCTGGCCGATCACGTCCCTGGTGTTGGAACTGATCTCGGTCGGATTGTGCTCGACCCACCCGGCGCGCGGGAAGATCTGCTCGTGCTCCTTCTGGCCGACCGCCACGATCGAACCCGAGTGGTCGAAGACGATGGCCCGGGTGCTCGTCGTGCCCTGGTCGACTGCCAGCACGTATTGCGTCATGATGTGTACCTCCTAGGTGGGCGCGGAATCAGAACACGACCTGCGACAGCAGGCCCGCGAGCACGCCGCCCACGATCGGGCCGGCGACAGGCACCCACGAGTACCCCCAGTCGGAGTCCTTGCGACTCTGCGGCCGCGGCGCGTCCACCTCACCCGAGGCCTGGGCGCCGACGCTGACCGCCACCTCTGCTTTGCGTCCCGTCGGGAGCAGTGCGTGGGCGATGCGCGGACCGAGGTCACGTGCGGGGTTGATGGCGTACCCGGTGGGCCCACCGAGCGAGGCGCCGATTCCGACGACGAGTAACGCGACCGCGAGCGGGCCGAGCTCGTGTGGGGTGTTGGCGAACGACAGGACGACGATGACCAGGACGAACGTCCCGATTGCCTCAGTGACGAAGTTCCAGCCGTAGCTGCGAATCTCCGGTGCGGTCGAGAAGATCCAGAGCTTCTTCCGCTCGTCCTCCTCGGCCTCGAAGTGCTTCTTGTACGCCAGGAACGCCACGCAGGCGCCGAGGAACGCGCCGAGCAACTGGCCGGCAAGGTAGACGATTGTCGATCCGAAAGTGATCTCGACTCCCGGCGCGTACTCGTCGGCGCCGGACGCCAGGATCCCGAAGGTCACCGCAGGGTTGATGTGACCGCCGGACTTGTACGCGACAAAAACACCGGCCATGACGCCGAAGCCCCAGCCGATGGTGATGAGCAACCAGCCGCCGTTGAAGCCCTTGGACTTAATCAGCAGGACGTTCGCCACGACGCCGGCGCCGAGCAGGATCAGCATTCCGGTACCGAGTACCTCGCTGACAAACACCTCTCCGAGACTCACAGTCCCTCCATTCACCGTTGAATGGCCGCGCCCTCCGCGGTCGCGCGGACCAAGTTGATGCGGAGGTTATGGCGTTGCGAGTGCTCCGCCAATAACCTCCGGTCGACAATGCCGAACGTACTCTGTTCCTGGTGATCGCGGGGGGAGATAGCCTGCAAACGATATGACGCAGATCACAGCCGCACTCGGGCAAGTGGCGAGGTCAGCAGCCGTTCGACATTGTCGAATCCCGTCATTTCGGATAGATTCCGCGGCATGCCGGGGCCGATTCAGGCGATCGAGCGAGCGGCGGCCGTTTTGCAGTTGCTGGCTCGCGGCCGCCTGGGGCTCGGCGACATCGCCGCGTCACTCAACCTGCCCAAGGGCACCGCGCACGGCATCCTGCGCACCCTTCGGACCGTCGGGTTCGTCGAGCAGGATCGGACGAGCGGCATGTACCGGCTCGGTGCCGCGCTGCTGCACCTGGGCACCAGCTACCTCGATGCGAACGAGCTGCGCTCCCGCGCGATCAACTGGGCGGACGCGCTGGCCGCGCGCAGCGGAGAGGCCGTCCGCATCGGCATGCACCTCGAGGGCAACGTGCTCGTGGTGCACCACGTGTTCCGCCCTGACGACACCCCCCAGACGCTCGATGTCGGTGCACTCCTCCCGCTGCATGCCACTGCGCTCGGCAAGGTGCTGCTCGCGTACGACGCGACCGTGGCGGGGCCGCTTGCGCAGCGCAGGCTTGTGTCGTTCACCCGGCGGACGATTACCGCACCGGCCGAGTTGGCCCGGGCGCTCGGCGAGGTTCGCTCGCGCGGCTGGGCGAGCGAGGCCGAGGAGTACCTGCCGGGCGAGGCGGCCATCGCCGCGCCGATCCGCGGACACGGTGGCCTGGTGCTCGGTGCGATCGGCGTGTCCGGTGCAGTCGACCGGGTATTCGACGGTTCGCAGCGCCCTAGATCCGGCCTGGTCGCGCAGGTCAGCGACGCAGCCAGAGCGGTGTCGCGCGACCTCGACGACACCGGATGACCGGAAACGCTGGCCAATGATCCCGCGTGATGAAGGTGCCCGCCGATGACACAGCGCTATGTGGTCGCTATCGACCAGGGCACGACGTCGACGCGCTGCATCCTGTTCGACCAGGACGGGCGGTTGGCGTCGGTCGCGCAGCGCGAACACCGCCAGTACTACCCCCGCCCCGGGTGGGTCGAGCAGGACGCGGTCGAGATCTGGCGCAACGTCGACCGCATCGTGCCGCGAGCGCTGCGTGACGCCGGCGTTTCGGCCGAGCAGATCGTCGCGCTCGGCGTCGCGAACCAGCGTGAGACGGCGGTCGTGTGGGATCGCCACACCGGCATGCCGGTGGGAAGGGCGATCGTCTGGGAGGACATCCGAACCGAGGATCTGGTCCGCGAACTGGAGAAGGCGCCCGGTGCGGACAAGGTGCGGGAGCGGTGCGGGCTCCCGCTGGCCACCTACTTCACCGCCCCACGGTTGCGTTGGTTGCTCGACACCACTCCCGGGCTGCGGGATCGGGCCGAGCGCGGCGACGTGCTGTTCGGCACGATGGACAGCTGGGTGATCTGGAACCTGACCGGTGGGGTCGACGGCGGATCGCACGTCACGGACGTGACCAACGCGTCGCGCACCATGCTGATGAATCTAGCGACGCTGTCCTGGGACGACGAGCTGCTGGCCTTCTTCGGCGTGCCACGCGCGATGTTGCCGGAGATCCGCCCGTCGACCGAGATCGGCGGCGTGTCGCGGCGGGTGGTGCCGGGCATCCGGATCGCGGCGGCGCTAGGCGACCAGCACGCCGCCTTGTTCGGCCAGACCTGCTTCGCCCGCGGTGAGACGAAATGCACCTACGGCACCGGCAGCTTCCTGCTGATGAACACCGGTCATGAGCTCGTCCGCTCGACCCACGGGCTGCTGACCACCATCGGCTACCAGATCGGGGGAGATCCGGTCAACTACGCGCTGGAGGGGTCGATCGCAGTCACCGGATCCCTCGTCCAGTGGTTCCGCGACAAC
>DATHUM010000049.1:0-10438 GCA_035462225.1 Jiangellaceae bacterium
CTGATCACAATCTTATTGACAGGTAGTTCACATTCGGACTGTCGTGGGGCATTGTCAGAATCATGCGGTTGGCGGAAGACGCTGTAGTGGTGCGGCGGTTGCGCCGAATTTTCAAGGGCCGGCGCAAGTCTCCCGACGTGACAGCGCTAGACGGCGTCGATCTGGTCATTCCGGCCGGCGAAGTGCACGGCCTGCTGGGACCGAACGGCGCAGGCAAGACCACGTTGTGCAAGATCCTCTCCACGGTACTGCTTCCGACGTCCGGGCAAGCAAGCGTCGGCGGGCACGACGTCGTCCGTGAGACCGCCGCCGTGCGCCGGATCATCGGCATCGTCTTCGGCGGCGAGCGCGGTCTCTACACGCGCCTCACCGCCCGCCAGAACCTGGAGTTCTGGGCCGCGATGTACGGCCTGCGCGGCCGTACCCTGCGCCGGAGGGTCGACGCCATGCTCGGCCAGATCGGGCTAGCCGAGCGCGCCGATGATCGGGTCGAGGGTTTCAGCCGCGGCATGAAGCAACGCCTGCACCTCGCGCGCGGGCTCATCGGTGATCCCCGGGTCGTGCTCCTGGACGAGCCGACCACTGGCATGGATCCGGTCGCCGCCCGAGAGTTCCGCACGCTCGTCGGCGAGTTGCGCGACGACGGCCGGACCGTCCTGCTCACCACTCACGACATGGCCGAGGCCGAAGCCGTCTGCGACCGGGTGACGCTCATCGACAACGGCCGCTTGCTCGCCACCGAACGACCCGCCGCGCTCAGCAGCTGGATCTCCACCTACTCACGGGTGGACGCGCGTGACGTCCCCGCCGAACGCGTGCCCCAGCTGATCGGCGAATTGCGCGACGTTCGCGGCGTCACCGCGGTCCGGGCCGTCCAACCTTCGGGCATCCGCGTCGAGACCGGCGCAGCCGACGCCGCGCCGCAAGTCATCCGGCACTTGCTCGACTCCGGCATCAACAGCGTGGCCACCTCCACCCCTGATCTCGAGGAGGTCTACCTGCACATCATCGGCGAGCGCGGGCTTCGGGTCAGTCGGTGAACGCGCTCGCCGCGGGTTTCACCTTCGAGGCACGCCTGCTGCGGCGGTCGTTCGACGAGATGATGGTGCTGGTCACCGCACCATTGATGACGCTCATCCTGCTGTCGATCACAGAACACGCCGGCCGCACCGATCTCGCGCCGTACGCCGTGCTCGCGCCTGCTCTCATCGCGCTCTGGACCATCGCGCTGTTCACGTCCGGGGAGATCATCGAGCGGGAGCGGCAGAACGGCTCTCTCGAACCGCTCGTGGCCACGCCCGTTGCGATCGGCAGTGTCATCACGGGCCAGATCCTGGCCGTCACCCTGCTGAGTCTGGTCGGCTTCGCCGAATCATGGCTTGCCGCGTGGGCCGCCTTCGGCATCGTCGTGCCGATCGTCCACCCGACGGCGTTCACCGCCGCCTTGGTCGCCACCGCGTTCGCGATGGCGGGTACGGCGAGCGTCATGTCGTCGGTCTTCGTCCTGTCCAGGTCCGTCCGGGCGTACCAGAACTCGTTGAGTTACCCGTTCTTCGTCCTCGGCGGAGTCATGGTCCCGGTCGCCCTGCTGCCCGGCTGGATCGAGCCGCTCTCCCGCGCGGTGTTCCTGTCCTGGTCCGCCGACCTACTCCGGGATTCCCTGACCCCCGAACCGGTGTCGAATCTGGTGCCCCGGCTCGGGGTGATCCTGGCCCTCGGTACCGCAGGCTTCCTCATCGGGCTTGTCCTGCTTCGACGCGCTGTCGACCGGTTGCGCAGGACGGGGACGATCGGTGTTGCCTAGGGACCTGCTCGCCCCGTTCCGGATCATCCGGTACAGCGCCGCCAACGCCTGGGCGGACATGTGGGTGATGTTCACACCGGCGTCCTGGACGTTCGGTTACCTCAGCCGGCTGCTGACCCAGGTGATCTTCTTCGCGCTGATCGGTGTGCTGCTCGACTCACCTGACCTCGTCCGGTTCCTGTTCATCGGCAACGCCGTCGTGTTCATGGCCTTCGAGGCGTTCATCTCCGTTGCCACCACGACCTGGGAACGCCGGCAGGGCACCCTCCCGCTGCTGGTGGCGGCGCCGCTGCCGCTGTGGCCGGTGTTCGTCGGCCGGAGCGTTCAGTGGCTGCCGACCGGGTTGCTGTCTTCGTCGGTCGCCCTGTTCGTGCTCGGGCCGTTCTTCGGCGTCACGTGGCGCCTGCCGCAAGCACTCGCCGTGATCGCCGCGCTCGCGGTCATAGGCGTCTCGATGTACTGCATGGCGCTGGTGTTCGGCGCGCTCGTGCTGGCCGCCATGGAGATGCGCAACATGGTCTACAACGTGGCCACCACCGTAATGATGATGATCTGCGGAGTGATGGTGCCGCTGACGTTCTGGCCCGACTGGGTCGGTGCAGTCGCCAACGCCGTGCCGCTGACGCACGGGTTGGCGGCGATCCGAGCACTCGCGGAGTCGTCCGCTGTCGCCCCCGTAGCAGGAGAGGTGGTCGCCAACCTGCTCGTGGCGCTCGGCATCGGGGCCATCTGGATGATCGCTGCCGCGGTCCTGCTCGAGCGCCTGGCCGGGATTGGCCGGCGTAGCGGTTCGATCGAGTTCGCCGCCTGACCACTTGATTCGCCGTGATCGAATGAGCATGTGACCGGACGTTGGCAGTTCTGGATCGACCGTGGCGGCACCTTCACCGACGTCGTCGCGCGCCGCCCGGACGGGTCCTTGGTCACCCACAAGCTGCTCTCGGAGAACCCGGTTCGTTACCGGGACGCCGCCCTGGCCGCCATCCGCGAGCTGCTGGACGTCGGCGTGACCGGTCGGATCCCTGTCGAACGCGTCGAAGCTGTCCGGATGGGCACGACGGTTGCGACCAATGCGCTGCTCGAACGTACGGGAGAGCGCACGGCACTCGTGATCACCCGAGGCTTCGGTGACGCGCTGCGGATCGGCTACCAGAACCGGCCGCGCATCTTCGACCGCCACATCGTGCTGCCCGAGCTGCTCTATGAGCTGGTGATCGAGGTGGATGAACGAATCACAGCCGAAGGGACCGTCGTCCGGCCCCCCGATCTGGCCGCGCTGCGCCCCAGCCTGCAAGCCGCGTACGACGAGGGTATCCGGGCGGTCGCGATCGTCTGCCTGCACAGTCACCTGTATCCGGATCATGAGCGCATGATCGGCGCATTGGCGACGGAAGTCGGCTTCCCGCAGATCTCCCTGTCCAGCGAGGTGAGCCCGCTGCTGAAGCTGATACCGCGCGGCGATACCGCAGTCGTCGACGCCTACCTGTCCCCAATCTTGCGCCGGTATGTCGATCAGGTGGCCGACCAGTTGCCGGGCACGCGGCTGCTGTTCATGCAGTCCAACGGCGGGCTCACCGAGGCGCACAACTTCCGCGGAAAGGACGCCATCCTGTCCGGCCCCGCTGGCGGCATCGTCGGGATGGCGGCTCTTTCCCGGCTGGCCGGCTTCGGCAAGGTGATCGGCTTCGACATGGGCGGAACGTCCACCGACGTGTCGCATTACGCGGGTCAGTACGAGCGGGTCTTCTACACCCAGGTCGCCGGAGTTCGGCTGCGCGCACCGATGCTCGACATCCATACCGTCGCAGCGGGCGGCGGGTCGATCCTGCACTTCGACGGCAGCCGGTACCGGGTCGGGCCGGACTCCGCCGGTGCCGAGCCGGGCCCAGCGTGCTACCGCCGGGGCGGGCCGTTGACGGTCACCGACGCGAACGTCATGCTCGGGCGAATCCAGCCGGCGCATTTTCCGCACGTGTTCGGCCGTACCGGCGACCAGCCCCTGGATGCCGAGGTGGTGCGGCAGGAGTTCACTGCGCTCGCCACCGAGATCGGGGACGGCCGCTCACCCGAACAGGTGGCGGAGGGTTTCCTTGCGATCGCGGTCGCCAACATGGCCAACGCGATCAAGAAGATCTCGGTTCAGAAGGGCCGCGACATCACCGAGTACGCGCTGACCACGTTCGGCGGCGCCGGCGGACAGCACGCGTGTGCCGTCGCCGACTCGCTGGGCATCCGCGTGGTCGTCGTGCCGCCGATGGCCGGTGTGCTGTCCGCGCTCGGGATCGGCCTGGCCGACACCGGTGCGATGCGCGAACAGTCGGTCGAAGCTCGGCTCGAGCCCGCTGTGATGGACCGGTTGCTGGCGTTGGCCGGAGATCTCGAGGCCGCCGCGTGCGCGGAACTGGTTGACGAGGGCGCCGACGACGACGAGATCTTCGTCACGCACCGGGCACACCTGCGGTACGACGGTACGGATACCGCCTTACCCGTCTCGTTGGCCGACCCGGCAACCATGGTCGCCGAGTTCGAGGCGGCGTACCGGCGAACCTACTCGTTCCTGCTCGACCGGCCGCTCGTGGTGGAGGCGCTATCGGTGGAGGCAGTGGCGGGTACGCACGCCACCCCGCACGATCTTGCAGCAACCCACAGCGTACGACGATCGGGATTGTCGCAGGAGCCGGTCGAGAACGTGCATATGTACACCGGCGGTCGATGGCGCGACGTCGCGCTGTACGAGCGGGGCGGGCTGCCGGTCGGAGCCGGGGTGGCCGGCCCGGCGATCATCGCCGAACCCAACGCCACGACAGTGCTGGACGACGGTTGGCGAGCCTCGGTCCACTCCCACGGTCACCTGATAGTCGAACGCGTCGTGGCACCCGCCGAGCACGAGGACCTCAGCACCCAGGCCGACCCGGTCATGCTGGAGATCTTCAACAACCTTTTCATGTCGATCGCCGAACAAATGGGCGCCCGGCTGGAGTCGACCGCGCAGTCGGTGAACATCAAGGAGCGGCTGGACTTCTCCTGCGCGCTGTTCGATCCGAACGGCAACCTGATCGCCAACGCTCCCCACATGCCGGTCCACCTCGGCTCGATGGGATCCAGCGTCCAGGAGGTCATCCGCCGGCGAGGCGCGGACATGAAACCCGGCGATGTCTACGCGGTCAACGACCCGTACCACGGCGGCACCCACCTGCCGGACGTAACCGTCATAACCCCCGTCTTCAACTCTCCTCCCGCGTCCACCACTCCCCTCCGGGTTGCAGGGAGGCCGGAGATCTTGTTCTTCGTCGCGGCACGGGGACACCACGCGGAGATAGGCGGCCTCACACCCGGATCGATGCCCGCGACGAGCCGCAATGTGCACGAGGAGGGCGTGCTGTTCGACAACTGGCTGCTCGTCGAGAATGGCAGGTTTCGCGAGCAGGAAACCGTCGATCTGCTGACCTCGGCGTCGTACCCGTCGCGTAACCCGGCCACCAACATCGCCGACCTGCGGGCGCAGATCGCCGCCAACGAGAAAGGTGTCGAGGAGGTCAGCAAGATGATCGAGCATTTCGGGCTCGACGTCGTGCTGGCCTATATGCGGCACGTCCAGGACAACGCGGAGGAAGCGGTGCGGCGAGTCATCGACGCGCTCCACGACGGCGAGTACTCGTACGAGATGGACAGCGGCGCCGTGATCAAGGTGCGCGTCACCGTCGACCGGGCTGACCGCTCGGCGACCATCGACTTCACCGGTTCCTCGGCGCAGCTCGAAACGAACTTCAACGCGCCGGCCTCGGTCACCACGGCGGCCGTCCTGTACGTGTTCCGCACCCTGGTGGCCGACGACATACCGCTCAACGACGGATGCCTGCGGCCGCTGCGCATCGTCGTCCCGCCGCGCAGCCTGCTGGCGCCCGAGTATCCGGCCGCCGTCGTCGCCGGCAACGTCGAGACATCTCAGGCGGTGACCGGAGCGCTCTACGCCGCCCTCGGCATCCAGGCCGAAGGCTCTGGAACGATGAACAACGTGACGTTCGGCAACGACCGGCACCAGTACTACGAAACCGTCGGCTCGGGATCGGGTGCCGGAGCAGGCTTCGACGGTGCGTCGGTCGTGCAGACGCACATGACCAACTCCCGGCTCACCGACCCCGAGGTGCTGGAGTGGCGGTTCCCGGTGTTCGTGGACAGCTTCGCCATCCGGCACGGCAGCGGTGGAGGCGGCCGGTGGCGCGGCGGCGACGGTGCCGTCCGGCGGCTGCGGTTCCGTGAGCCGATGGCGATCAGCCTGTTGTCCGGCCACCGGCGGATCCCGCCGTACGGAATGGCCGGCGGCCGGCCCGGGGCACTGGGACGTAACCGGGTCGAGCGGGCCGAAGGTATGGTCGTCGATCTGCCCGGCGCCGGTTCGGTGGACGTGGACGTGGATGATGTGCTGGTCGTCGAAACACCCGGCGGCGGTGGATACGGAGCCTGAGATGGCATTTCGGACGTACACGGTTGCTGAGGCGCGAGCGCTGCTTCCCGAACTCATCGAGCTCTCCCGCGAACTCGTTACCCTCCGCGCGGACACGACCGAGCTGGCCGAGGCGATCCGGCAGGGCGAGCCGTCGCCGCTGGGCGGACCGGCCGAGTACAAGGCGGGCGAGGCCCGGGTGCACGAGATCATGGAGTGGATCGTCGGCCGCGGCCTCGAACCCAAGGGCATCGCGCCGCTGCTGGTCGACTTCCACGCGGAGATCGGTGGCGAACTCGTTCTGCTGTGCTGGCTCGAGGGCGAGCAAGAGTTGGCGTGGTACCACCGCCCGGAACACGGGTTCAGTGGTCGGCGTCCCATCCCTGCGTCCTGGGAATGACGCCGTCGCGTCGGGAGGCGCCCAGCGGGTGGTCGTTCCAGGTGCTGAAATCGACCGTGGGTTGGGCGTAAGATCGAGGCGAGGAAGCTGCAATGTTGCTGCGCCGGACCCGACCCCAGCCCGACCCCATGGAAACCTTGGTGGTCCAGTGGCGGTTGTCCAGGTTGGCCTGGGAGATCCGGCAGCTTGAAACCGACGAGAGCCGCTGGGCGCGGGCGCATCACCTGCGCGCCGCCGAGATCGCCTACGACGACCTGCTCGTCGAGGCCTGCGCCCTGGCCGGCATACCAGTCCCGGCCGCGACTCCACCCGTCCGCCGGCTCATCATCGAGAGCGACCTCCGCGTCCGAGGCTGGACTTGGTGACGGAAAAGTAACGAGTCCTCGCGAAGTCGTCTAGACCTCTTGACACGATGCCGAGTCGTGCAAACAATTTTCACCACTGCGGCCAGTGCCCCGTGCTCCGAAATTGGTGCCCAGCCGCGGCCTCACCACAGGGAGCCTCACATGACTCGAGACGTGGCGCCGGACTCGATGGACGACACCGCTCGCCCGGCGGGGGACGAGTCGGTCCTCACTCGCATCCGGTCTGTCCTACCGGAACTGCCGGCAGCGCTGCAACGCGTCGGAGAGCAGGTCCTTTCGGCCCCGGCAATAGTCGCTCGCGCGACCATCCTCGAGACCGCCGAGCGAAGTGGCACGTCCGCGGCCACCGTCACGCGGTTCTGTCGTGCGCTCGGCCTTCCCGGCTACTCCGATCTGCGGCTGGCCATGGCCGAAGAGACCGGCCGATCGTCGGCGGTGGCCGGCTGGGAGATCGACATCGGCAGGGAGATCATGCCGACCGACTCCCTGGAGCGCGTCCTCAACATGATCACCACTGCGGATATCCGGGCCATCCAGGAAACCGCGGCCGGGCTCGACCTTGCCGAGGTGGACAAGGCGGCCGAGGCCATCTCCCGGGCCGGCCGGGTCGAGGTATACGGCATCGGCGGAAGTGCTCTTATCGCCGGTGAGATGCAGTTGTGTCTGCATCGCATCGGCATCCCCACGTGGTCCTGGAGCGACGTGCACTCCGGACTGTCGAGCGCGGCGCTGCTGACTCCAGGCGACGTGGCGATCGCCGTTTCGCACTCCGGCGCCACGTACGAGACGGTCGAAATGCTTTCGACCGCGGGCAGCAAGGGCACCACCACCGTGGCCCTGACCAGCTTCCCGAACTCACCGCTGGCCGAGGTGGCCGACATAGTCCTCACCACGGCCATCCACGAGACGACGTTCCGGCCGGATGCCCTCGCGGCGCGGCACCCGCAGTTGACCGTCTTGGATCTGATCTACGTCGCGGTCGCGCAGCGTCGGTACGAGACGACCGGCGAGGCGCTGCGCGCCACCGCCGAGGCGGTCAGCGGGCATCGCGGTGGAACCGCGCCGAAGAAGAACTAGAGCGATGACCCGCTGAATCCTCACTGTCCCCCGTAAACGAAAGAAGGGAACCAGATGTCCAGAAGCATCGAACGCAGTACGGCGTCGCGCCGTACCTTCCTGCAGCGGGTTGCCCTCGGCGGCCTTGCTGCGGGGCCCGGCAGCGCGCTCCTCGCGGCCTGCGCGGGCGGGGGAGACGATGACGACGAGCCGGACACCGCCGGCCCGACCGACGGCGCGACGGAGGACCCGGCGACGGCGGACAATCCGTTCGGTCTAGACCCCGAGGGCGAGCTCGAGATCTTCATCTTCGATGGCGGTTTCGGCGACGCCTACGCCACGGACATCCACGAACCAATGCTGCAGGCGAAGTGGCCCAACCTCACCATCAACCACAACAAGGACGCCGATATCACCGCCGCCTTGCAGTCGCGGTTCGTTGCCGGCGATCCACCGGACTTCATCAACAACTCCGGCAACGGCCAGATGGACTTCGCCACCCTCGTGTCGAACGGCCAGCTCGCGGACCTGACGCCGCTGTTCGACGCGCCGAGCTGGGACGACCCGAACGTCCCAGTTCGAGACACGCTCATCCCCGGCACCATCGAGCAGGGCACGTTCGACAAGCCGTACGTTCTCAACTACGCGTTCACCGTCTTCGGGTTCTGGTACAACAAGACACTTTTCGACAGCAACGGCTGGACCTCACCGCAAACCTGGGCCGAGATGCTCGACCTGTGCGCGGAGATCAAGGGTGCCGGCATCGCACCGTGGACGTACCCGGGCGGCATCGCACCGCGATACATGCACTGGCCGCTGCTGTCGATGGCGGCCACGCTCGCCGGTCCAGAGATCCTGGTCGACGTCGACAACCTGGTCGAAGGCGCCTGGAAGCACGAAGCGATCCTCGAGGCGGCCAACGCCCTGCGTGGGCTGCGCGAGAACGACTACTTCCTGGAGGGCTCCGAAGGCCTCACCCACATTCAGTCGCAGGTTCAGTGGGCGCTGGGCAACGTTGCGTTCGTCAGCTGCGGCACCTGGCTCGAGAACGAGGTGGCCAAGAGCTTCGAAGACCCGGCGCTGCAGGAGGAACACCAACTCAACCCGGACGACCAGCTGTCCGGCGACTTCGAGTTCGCCATGGCCACCTACCCGCTACTCTCCGACGATGCGGCAATGCCGTACGAGACCGTGTTCGCCCGCGCCGGCGAGCCGTACATCATCCCGTCCCAGGCCGCGCACCCGGAGGCAGCAATGGAGTACATGCGGGCGATGCTGTCGATGGAGGGTGCCCGCGGCTTCACCGAGATGGTGACCAGCCTGACTGCCGTGGTCGGCTCGTCCGAGGGTGTGGACCTGGGCGCGCCGGGACTCACCTCTGCGCAGCAGGCGCTCAACGCGGCCGGCACGAACGTGCTCAACTACAAGTGGGACAGCTGGTACCCGACCATGAACAACCCGGGCATCGATGCGCATACCGGCGACCTGCTGGCCGGCCGCAAGACTGTCGAGGAGTGGGCCGACGGGTGCGAGGACGAAGCTCGCATCATCCGTGAGGACGACGCCATCCAGAAGTACACCCGCTGACAGCCGCCGGTTAGGGCGACACGCGATGCGACACGGCAGGTACCCGTTCATCCTGGCGTTCCTCCTTCCGCCAGTCGGGCTTTACCTGCTGTACGTCGTGTCGCCCTACCTGCAGGCCATGTACTACTCACTGACCGACTGGACGGGCCTGACCGCCACTCAGACGTTCGTCGGATTCGACAACTACATCCGGGCTTGGAACGACAGCCAGTTGTGGGTTGCCCTACGCAACAACCTGACTCTGCTGGTCGTCGTACCGCTCGTCACGGTGGTGCTGGGCCTGTTCCTCGCCTCGATGCTCAACGTCGGCGGCCGCGGCAAAGGCGTTGAAGGCGTGCGTGGCTCGTCGATCTACAAGGTCGTCTACTTCTTTCCGCAGGTGCTGTCGGTCGCCATCGTCGGCGTGCTGTTCACCAACGTGTTCGCACCCAAGGTGGCCGGCGGCGTGCTCAGCAACCTGCTGCACATGGTCGGGCTCGGCGCCTTGGACCAGGTCTGGCTCGGCGATCCGCGATTCGCCTTCTGGTGTGTAGTCGCCGTGATGATCTGGTCGTTCGTCGGGTTCTACGTGGTCTTGTTCTCCGCAGCCATGCAGTCCATTCCGAAGGACATCTACGAGGCGGCGCTGCTGGATGGTGCCAGCCGGTTCGTCACTCTCAGGAGGGTGACCGTCCCGCTGGTTTGGGACACCGTGCAGGTCGGCTGGGTCTACCTGGCGATCCAGGCCATGGACGGTTTCGCCCTCGTGCACATCATGCTCGGCATCGGCGGCGGGCCGTCCC
>DATHUM010000050.1:0-6018 GCA_035462225.1 Jiangellaceae bacterium
AGAAGGTCGGCATGACGCTGGTCAGCTCGGTCGGTGGCGCCAGCGGGCCGCTGTACGGCACCTTCTTCCTCAGGGTGGGAACGGCCTGTGGCGACGTCGAGTCGCTCGATCCAGAGGGTTTCGCCAAGGCACTGCGCGCCGGCCTAGAGGGCATCGTCGCCCGCGGCAAGGCGGAGGCCGGCGACAAGACGATGTACGACGCGCTGGCTCCTGCCGTCGACGCGCTCGACCAGGCGTTGGCAACTGGGGGCGGTCTCGCCGCCGGTCTCTCGGCGGCCGCGACGGCCGCGGGCCAGGGACGCGACGCCACCACGCCGATGCTCGCGCGCAAGGGCCGGGCTTCCTACCTGGGCGAGCGGAGCGTCGGTCACCAGGATCCGGGTGCGACCAGCGCGGCGCTGCTCATTCGGGCCGCTGCGGCCGCACTCGGCTGAGGTCGGCTGGATCATGGTCGGGATCGTCGTCGTATCGCACAGCCATGCCCTGGCCCGGGCCGCTGTCGGGATCGCGCAGGAGATGCTGCACGGTCGCGCGGCCTCGATCGCCGTGGCCGCGGGCTTGGACGAGGCCACGTTCGGCACCGACGCCGTGCAGGTGCAGGCGGCTATCGAACGCGTCGACAGCCCGGACGGCGTGCTGGTCCTGATGGACTTGGGCAGTGCCGTGCTGTCGGCCGAGCTTGCGCTGGACCTGCTGGACCCGACATTGGCCTCGCGGGTGCGGTTGTGCCCGGGTCCGCTGGTGGAGGGGCTGGTCGCCGCGTCGGTGGCGGCCGCCGGCGGGGCGTCGCTGGCAGAGGTGGAAGCCGAAGCGATCGCCGCACTGGCCGGTAAACAATCACATCTGCAGGCGGACGGCCAGCCGGTACCGCCGGCCGAAGGTGTTCCCTCCGACGGTGATCCGGCCATCCGGGCCACCTTCGCGGTCACCAACGCGCACGGCCTGCATGCCCGCCCCGCGGCGCGGCTGGCGGCCGAGGTGCGGACGCTCGACGCCCGGGTGCGGGTGCGCAATGCCACGACCGGTTCAGCGTGGGTGCCGGGATCGAGCCTCAGCCGGATCGCAACGCTCGGTGCATTGTCCGGACATGAGGTCGAGGTATCCGCAACCGGCAGCCAGGCCAGGGAAGCCGTCGACCATGTCCTCGCCCTGGCGGCCCGGCAGTTCGACGAGATCGGCGAAACCGCTGGTCGGACGGTTCCTGCTGGAGCGGAGCCGCCGGTCTCGGGCCCCTATCCCGCGTCATCGGGGGTCGGTATCGGCCCGGCATGGAGTCCGGGGAATCCACCTGGCGTGCTGATGGCAGCGGCGGTGGCCGCCCAGCCGATCGCCGACAGTGCCGGGGAGTGGCGCCGGGTCCGCAATGCGGTAGCGCTGGTCCGGCGCGAGACGGTCCAGACTCGGGCCCGTACCGCTCGCGAACTCGGTGAGACGCAGGCCGGTGTGTTCGACGCGCACCTCATGCTGCTCGACGACACCGAGCTACTCAATGACGTGCGCCAGCGCGTGCAGAGCGGTGAATCGGCACCGGCCGCGTGGTCGTCGGCCATGCAGTCGATCGCCACAAACCTCGAGGCGCTGCCGGACGAGTACCAGCGCGCACGGGCCGCCGATGTTCGCACGCTGCGCGACCAAGTGCTACTTGCGCTTCTGGGACGCTCGTCGGAGTTCAAGGCGCAGGCCGGTGTGCTGGTTGCCGCCGACCTGAGTCCGGCCCAGGCGGCTGCGCTGGACCGCGAAACCGTCGCCGGGATCGTGCTGGCCTACGGCAGCCCGACTTCTCACAGCGCGATCCTGGCCAGGTCGCGGGGAATCCCGGCCGTGGTCGGCGCCGGGCCGGCTGTGCTCGGCATCGCCGACGGGACGACGGTCGCGCTGGACGGCGACTCTGGCCGGCTCGTGGTCGATCCCGATCCGGAGACACTCGTCCGGCTAAAGGCCCAGGCGGCGGAACGGGACCGGCTGCTGGAACAGGCGCTGATCGCCGCCGCCCGGCCGGCCGTGACCAGCGACGGGGTCGAGGTACAC
The DNA here is from genome assembly GCA_035462225.1 of Jiangellaceae bacterium. GTDB lineage: Bacteria > Actinomycetota > Actinomycetes > Jiangellales > Jiangellaceae > JASLBX01. The sequence continues at coordinate 2,029 of DATHUM010000050.1, forward strand.
GTCGCGGCCAACGTCGGCAGCATCGACGACGCGGCGGCCGCTACCGCGCACGGGGCAGACCTGGCCGGCCTTGTCCGTACCGAGTTCCTGTTCCTGGGGCGTGCCGAGGCGCCGTCGATCGACGAGCAGCAGGCCGCCTACCGTTCGGTGGCGGAGGCGCTCGGCGGCCGGCGAGCCGTCATCCGAACCCTCGACGTCGGCGGCGACAAGCCGCTGCCCTACATCGACCAGCCGGTCGAGGCCAACCCGTTCCTTGGCCTACGAGGTCTGCGGCTGGCCCTGGCCAGGCCGGAACTGCTGCGAGACCAACTGGCGGCCATCAGCAGGGTGGCGCTCGACCATCCGGTGAGCGTGATGTTCCCGATGGTCAGCCACGTGGACGAACTGCTGGCGGCCCGGCGGCTGCTCGACGAGGTGGGCCGTCCAGCCTCTGACGGGTTCGAAGTCGGAATGATGATCGAAGTTCCCGCGGCGGCGTTGAAGGCGGCAGCCTTCATCCCGCACGTCGAATTCGTCAGCATCGGGACGAACGACCTGACCCAGTATGCGCTGGCTGCCGAGCGAGGCAACGAGGTGGTGGCGGCTGCCGCCGACCCGCTCGACCCGGGTGTGTTGCGGCTGATCGACGCCGTGTGCCGGGCCGCGTCCGGCTCGGGCGTGCGAGTTGCCGTCTGCGGAGAGGTGGCGGCCGACCCGACCGCGGTGCCGCTGCTGCTCGGGCTCGGTGTAGACGAGTTGAGCGTAGGACCTTACTCGGTTCCCACGATCAAGCAGTCCGTGCGGGGTCAGTCGATGGCGGGGTGCCGGGAACTCGCCCGCCGCGCGCTCAGCCTGCCATCTGCTGAGGCGGTTCGTGCCCTGGTCGATTGATGCTGCCCAGGGCATGTGGGGCCGACGACGGTTTGCCGGCTGACGGCTCGGGTAAGTCGCCGGGGCCATTGGGGCTCACTCAGTCAGGAGGCACGGGATGACGGACGTCGTAGATCTGATCATGGAGGATCACCGGGAGGTCGAACGTCTCTTCGAGTTACTCAAGACTCAACCGGATCAGCGGCCCAACACGCTGCCGGTGCTGTCGGCGCTGCTGATTGCGCACAGCCGGGCGGAGGAGGCAGAGGTATACCCTGTCGCGCAACAGGAGCTCGGTAACGATGAAGTGACGCATAGCCAGGAAGAGCACATCGTCGTCGAGCAGCTTCTGGAGCGTCTCGAGACGACCAACGTCGAGAGCAACCAGTTCGACACACTTCTCGAGCAGTTGGAGGATGCGGTCAACGAGCACGTCGAGGAGGAAGAGAGCTCAGTACTGCCGGCCATGCGAGAACAACTCGATCAGCGGCGACGCGACGAACTTGGGGCGGCATTCGCCGAATCGCGGGCCGAGCACCTGGGGGAGATGCCCGGCGAGGCGACCAAGGAGGAGCTCATTCAGCAAGCGAAGAACCTTGGTCTCGGCGGCGCGCAGGCCATGGAGAAGGACGAGCTGCGAGCGGAGTTGCAGAAGCGAGGCAAGAAGTAGTCCGGCAAGTCGCCAAGGTCGGATAGGCACCGGATCTCACTCCGGCGACAGCCACCGCACCCGCGCGAGGGGCGGCGTGTCGGCGTGGCATCAGCCACGCGTGCGCCGCCCCTTTCGCGCGTTCAGTTGCCGGCCCCACAAGGAGCGCGTTGCGCCAGCCATACTCGGACATGTCGAGTGCGGGTCCGTTCGCCGTCCCGATCTGCACCGAGCTTCCATACTGGTGCTGGTCGCCTGCACCGAGCTTCCACGATGTCGCCGTGGCGACACCGGGCTTCCACGGTGCGGGGCGAGCACGACACCGAGCTTCCACAATGCCGGCAGCTGACCTCAAAATGGTCTTGGCGTAAGCCAGCGGGCTGGATGCACCCGAGGACGACCGGCCGCTGCGGGTCGATCGTTCGACATTTCTCTGAACGACGCTCAGCAAGTCCGGACATCTGTCCAGTGACGTGATGCGCCCTCGTACCTAGCCTGAATTCAACTTCGGCCCCAAGAGGTCGATTGCAGGGGGTCGCATGGCAGAGGTAGATCCACCCCGTGCAATCGCGGACGTCTCACGAGCGAGGGGCGCGCCAGTCGGGGAAAAGCGAGCACGCACGCGGGTTGGCGCGGCTCACCTCTTCGTACGCAAGCGTCCATGTGGTCACGGTCGTCCGCTGATCCGTATCGGACAGTGGCGGAACTGCGTCTGCGGCCACGGCCGGTCACCCGCACTGATCCATCACAGGCAGAGAAAGGACAGTAACGGTGCCTAGACGTCCCATAGTCATCACCGCCGCCGCGGTCCTCGTCATCTCGGGCTCTGCGTTCGCAGTACCCGCCGCCGGTGAAAGCGGTAGCGGTGCCGAGCCGGCAACAGACAGTGATCCCGTGGCTACCGCGATCAGCTATGTTCAGCAGCACGTCGATGATCTCGGCGTCAGTCCTGCCGACGTGGGCGACCTGTTGGTCCAGTCGAGCTACACCAGCCGCCACACCGGGGTAACTCACGTCAACCTCACCCAGCGGTACGACGGCCTCGAGGTGTTCGGCGGCCACGCCACGGTGAACGTCACCAGCGACGGCGACATTCTCTACGTCGGCAACAGCCTGCTGCCGAACTTGCGTGTCGCCGATTCGAGTTCCGGTGATCTCGGCGCAGTCGAGGCGGTGGAGGCGGCTGCCGAAGAACTCGACCTCGACCGGCCGAGGAATCTGCGGATCATGAGCGCGGCACGCACGATAGGGGGAGTGACGACCCTGTCCCGTGGCGGGATCTCCGACGAGCCGATCACCGCGAAGGTGGGTTGGCAGCCCACCGACGAGGGGCTGCGGCAGTCCTGGCAGGTCGTGATCGACGACTCGACCGACATTCACCTGTGGAACGCCACCATCGACGCGGCCACCGGCGAGATGCTCGCAGTGGACGACTGGACGATCGAGGATTCCCACGAAGATCTCGCGGATCGCCTCGGGCGTGCGGAGGGCCGGACCTCGGCAGCCGTGGACACCCTCTCGTCCAGCGCCACCGTGTTCAGGCCGGCCAACCCCGTCGACGACGGGTCCAGCTACCTGATCTACCCGCAGGAGAGCCCGGACGACGGCGATCGGACCCTCGACACGAACCCCGCCGACGGCACCGCATCACCCTTCGGGTGGCATGACGTGTCCGGCACGCCTGGGGCGGACTTCACCATCACCCGGGGCAACAACGTGCACGCGTACACCGACAGGGACGCCAGCAACGACGCCGACCCGGGCAGCGAACCGGACGGCGGGCCGGGGCTGAGCTTCGCGTTTCCGATCGACCTGAACGAGCACCCGCAGAACTACGTCGAGGCGAGTCTGACGAACTACTTCCGGTGGTGCAACATCACCCACGACCTGTTCTACCTGTATGGCTTCGACGAAGAAGCCGGCAACTTCCAGGTGAACAACTACGGCCGAGGTGGGGTGGGCGGCGACGACGTGCGCTGTGAGTCCATGGACGGCTCGTTCCAGAGCAACGCCAACTTCTCCACTCCCGCAGCCGACGGCGGGCGTCCGCGCATGCAGGCGGCCATCGAATTCGGCAGCGGCCTGCCGAACGCGGTAACGGTCGATTCCGGGCCTGCGGCAGGCACCTACCTGGCGCACTACGCGCGGTTCAGCCCGGCACCGACTACCGCCGGGATCTCCGGAACACTGGTGCTAGTCGACGACGACAACGGCGCTCCCAATGACGGGTGCGAGCCGTACTCGCTGCCATCGGGCTCCATCGCAGTGGTGGACACCACCAACGTGTGCAACAACTACACCCAGACGGTGAACGCACAGAACGCCGGAGCGGTTGCAGTCGTGGTCGTCCACACGGCGAACAACCCGGCGATCATGAATGGGACAATGGTCGATCCGGTGAGTATCCCGGCCATTCGAGTCGGCCAGGCGGACGGCAACACGATCAAGGCGGCCATAGCCGGTGAGCCGGCACCCGGTTCGGTGCACAGGAC
>DATHUM010000051.1:0-6254 GCA_035462225.1 Jiangellaceae bacterium
GACGAGCTCGTCGTCGGACTTCACCGCTTCGCCGAGGCGCGTTTCGACCTCTTCGAGCCCGGCGAGCAAGGCTGCCTGGAAGGCCGGGTCCACCGCTGGCAGGCCTAGACCGGACGGTCTCACCTCGGCGCCTCCTCGATCGGCTTCGGGTCGACGCGGAGAACCACGCCCTACCTGCCCTGTTTCTTCGCAGGATACCCGCATGTCAGACCAGCGTCCGGCGCGGGCCAGGCCCGCACGTGCGCTGATCATGCAAGAGTGGGACGACGCGCCGAATGTCTGCGGGCTTGATTCGGACTGGATGCAACCCGCCAGGCGAGTCGTCCCACTCTTGCATGATCAGCGGGTCGGCTAGCGGACGAAGGTCGCGGCCTGCTCGGCGAGCTCGAGGAGGGGTCCGGGAAGGATGCCAAGCACAACCGTCATGGCCACCGTGACGGCGACCCCGATCGTGGTCCACGCGCTCGGGATCGCCACCGTCGGGCCGTCGGCGGCAGGCTCGGAGAAGAACATCAGCACGATCACCCGGACGTAGAAGAACACCGCGATCGCGCTCGCTACCAGCGCCACGATGACCAGTGGCAGCGCGCCGCCTTCGATGGCCGCGGCGAACACCACCAGCTTGCCGACGAACCCGCTGGTGAGTGGAATGCCGGCGAGCGCCAGCAGGAAGACGGCGAACGTCCCAGCCACGACCGGCGACCGCTTGCCCAGGCCGGCCCACTTGGACAGGTGGGTGGCCTCGCCTCCGGCGTCGCGAACCAGGGTCAGCACAGCGAAGGAACCGAGTGTCGCGAACGCGTACGTGGCCAGGTAGAACAGCACACTCGCGGTGCCTGCTTCGTTGGCGACGACCATGCCGGTCAGGATGAACCCGGCGTGTGCGATCGACGAGTACGCGAGCATCCGCTTGACGTCGGTCTGGGTCAGCGCGAGCACCACCCCCAGCAGCATCGTGATGATCGCGATGGCCCAGAACAGCGGCTGCCAATCGGTCCGCAAACCTCCGAATGCTACGTAGAAGATCCGCAGCAGGGCACCGAAGGCCGCCAGCTTGACGCCAGCCGCCATGAATCCGGTCACCGGCGTGGGCGCGCCCTGGTACACGTCCGGCGTCCAGGAGTGGAACGGTGCCGCGGCGATCTTGAATAGCAGGCCGACCGCGATGAGCGCGACGCCGGCCAGCAGCAGGCCTTCCTGGCCGACCCGGGAGGCCAGCGCCGCGTCGATGTCCGAGAACCGAATCGAACCGGAGTAGCCGTAGATCAACGCCGCACCGAACAAGAAGAACGCCGAGGCGTACGCCCCCAGCAGGAAGTACTTGAGCGCCGCCTCCTGCGACAGCAGCCGGCGGCGCCGGGCCATCGCGCACAGTACATACAGCGGCAGCGACAGCACCTCAAGGGCGATGAACAGCATCAACAGGTCGTTCGCGGCAGGGAAGAGCAGCATGCCGCCGGTGGCGAACAGGGCCAGCGGGTACACCTCGGTCTGCTGGATGCCCGCCTTGACCAGGGTCTGTTCGGCCTTGCTGCCGGGTAGCGCGGCCGCCGACGGTGCGAACGGGTCGCCCGCCGGGTCGACCTGTCGCTCGGCGAAGAACATCAGCCCGACGATCGCGCTCACGCACACCACGCCCTGGATGAACAGCGCCGGCCCGTCGACGCTGATGGATCCCTGCGCGGCGACGATCTGCGTGCCTGCCTGTGTGATTACGGCGGCAAGCGCGCCCACGAGTGCCGCCATCGACAGCACCAGCTGAGATGCGCGGCGAGCGCCTCGCGGTACGAAAGCCTCGACGAGCACACCGATCACCGCCGCCGCGAGCACAATGATGATCGGGAGCAGCTCGGTGTACTCCATGGACGGCGCGGTCACGACATGGTCCTTTCACGCGGCGCGGCTGCACCGACTCCACTAGGCGTGACGGCGCCCCAACAGGCGCGTGCGCCTGGTGGAGCACCTACCGGCATGCTGAACGTGATCATTCGGAACCACCTTCAACGAGCGGGGTGGGATCGGGCTCCCCGACCTCGGAAAGGATCGGCTGGACACCGTCATCGATCACGTCTATCAGCGGCTTCGGGAAGAACCCGATCGCGATGATCGCCGCGGCCAGCGGTGCCACGATGGCCCGCTCGCGGCGGCGCAGGTCGGCGAAGCCCTGCGTCTCTGCCCGCACCGGCCCGGTCATCGTCCGCTGGTACAGCAGCAGGATGTACAGGGCGGCCAGGATGATGCCGACCGTCGCGAACACAGCGGCCACCCGGTACCGGCTGAACGTTCCGACCAGCACCATGAACTCGCTGACGAACGTGGCCAGCCCGGGCAGTGCGAGCCCGGCCAGGCCGAAGAACAGCAGGCTCCCGGATAGCACCGGCGCCGGCTTCTGCACCCCGCCGTAGTCCGACCACAGCCGCGAGCCGCGCCGCGAGATCATGAAGCCGGCGACCAAGAACAGCGCGACCGTCGCCAGCGCGTGGTTGACCATGTACAGCGTCGCACCGGTGCCCGCCTGTGAGGTCAACGCGAAGATGCCTAGCACGATGAAGCCGAAGTGCGAGATCGACGTGTAGGCGATGAGCCGCTTGATGTCGGTCTGCCCGATGGCCAGCAGCGCGCCGTACAGGATGCTGATGACTGCTAGGACGACGATGGCCGGCGCGAACTCCTGCACCGCCGCCGGGAACAGCGGCAGGCACAGGGCGATCATGCCGAAGGTACCCACCTTGTCGACGATGCCGGACAGGTACGCGGCGTTGGACGGCGTGGCCTCGGCGGCGGCATCGGGCAGCCAGGTGTGGAACGGCCACAGCGGCGCCTTTATCGCGAACGCGAACATGAACCCGAGAAACAGCCAGCGCTGGGTGTCCGGCGCGATGTCCAGGGCGATCAGGTCGGACAGTAGGAACGTCCCCTCGCCGGCCCGCACCGACTGGACGTAGATTCCGATGACCGCGGCGAGCATGATGAGCCCGCCGAGCAGGTTGTACAGCAGGAACTTGACCGCCGCGTACTGGCGCTTCGGACCGCCGTACATCCCGATCAGGAAGTACATCGGGATCAGCATGGCCTCGAACAAGATGTAGAACAGCAGCAGGTCCTGCGCCGCGAACGCGCCGATCACCATCGCCTCGAGCAATAGCAGCATGGCGAAGAACGGCTTGGGGCTTCGCCCTTCTGGTTCGGCCTCGCGCCACATGCCCAGCAGGACGATCGGTGTGACGACCGCTGTCAGCACCACCATCGTGATGCGGATGCCGTCGGCGCCCAGCGCCCAATGCACGCCGAAGGACTCGATCCAGGTGTACTGCTCGGCGAACTGCACTGCCGCGCCGTCCATTACGAAGGCGATTCCGGCCACGATGGCGAGTGCGGCAGTGACGATGCCAACGCCGAGCGCCAGTCTCTTGGCCACCCGCTCCAGACCTACCGGCACGAGCGCGGTCAGTACGGCGCCGAGCGCCGGCAGCACGATCAGCGTGGTCAACCAGGGAAAGCTCACGGCAGCCTCACCAGCAACATGGCCACAACGACGACCGCCGCTCCGGCGAGCATCGACAGGGCGTACGAGCGGACGAACCCGGTCTGTATCCGGCGCATCCGAGCCGACAGGCCACCGAACGCGGCCGCTGTGCCGCCTACGGCGCCGTCCAGGCCCTTGTTCTCGACGTAGACCAGCGACCGGGTGAGGTACTGGCCGGGGCGCATCAGGACAGCTTCGTTGATCGCGTCCCCGTACAGGTCCTTGCGCGCGGCGACCGTGACGAAGGATCCGGCCGGGGCCGTCGTGGGCACCGGCTGCCGGCCGAAGATCAGCCAGGCAATGGCGATGCCGGCCGCCACCACGGCGACGATGATCGCCGTCAGCGCCACCGCCGGGATCGCGAGTTCGTGGTGTTCCTCCCCCGTCACCGGCTCGAGCCAGTCGACGATGCCGCCGCCGAGGTACAGCAGCCCCAACCCGCCGACGACGGACAGCCCGCCCAGGATCCACAGCGGAATCGTCATGACGGGAGGCGACTCGTGTGGGTGGGCGTCGTCGGCCCACCGTTTGCGCCCGGCGAAGGTCATCAGCATGACCCGGGTCATGTAGAAGGCGGTGATGCCCGCACCGATCAGCGCTGCGAGACCGTACACGAAGTTCTCGCCGAACGCGGCCTCGATGATCCGATCCTTGGAGAAGAACCCGGCGAACGGCGGGACGCCGATGATCGCGAGGTAGCCCGTGGCGAATGTGATGAACGTGACCGGCATGACCGTGCGTAGGGCGCCGTACCGCCGCATGTCGACCTCGTCGTTCATGCCGTGCATGACCGACCCCGCACCCAGGAACAGGTTGGCCTTGAAGAACCCGTGGGTCAACAGATGGAAGATGGCGAACGCGTACCCCGCCGGACCGAGCCCGGCCGCGAGCATCATGTAGCCGATCTGGCTCATCGTCGAACCGGCCAGGGCCTTTTTTATGTCGTCCTTCGCGGTACCGATGATCGCACCCATCAGCAGGGTGATCGTGCCCACGATCACCACGGCCGTCCGCGCGGCGGGCGCGAGGTTGTAGATCTCCGCTGCGCGGACTATCAGGTAGACGCCGGCCGTCACCATCGTCGCCGCATGGATCAAGGCGGACACCGGCGTCGGGCCTTCCATCGCGTCCAGCAACCAGGACTGCAGCGGGAACTGCGCCGACTTGCCGCACGCGCCGAGCAGCAGGAACAGCCCTATCGCGATGAGCCAACCTTCGGAGGCCTCGGCCGCCGCGGGGAAGACCCCGGCGAAGGCCGTGGTGCCGAAGACCACGAACATCGACATGATCGCCAGCGACATGCCGGCATCGCCGACGCGGTTGGCCACGAAGGCCTTCTTGGCGGCGACGGCGGCGGAGTTCTTGTGCTGCCAGAAGCCGATGAGCAGGTACGACGCCAGGCCGACGCCTTCCCAGCCGACGTAGAGGATGAGGAAGTCGTCGGCCAGGACTAGCAGCAGCATGGCGGCGACGAACAGGTTCAGGTATCCGAAGAACCGCCGCTGCCGGTCGTCGTCGGCCATGTAGCCGATCGAATAGAGATGGATGATCGAACCGACGCCGGTGATGAGCAACACGAACGCCATCGACAGCTGGTCCAGCAGTAGGCCGACCGAAACCTCATAACCGCCGACGGCGAACCAGTCCCACAGCGGTACTGAGACGGCCCGCTCGTCCGCGCCCCGGCCGACCATGGCGGCGAACAGCACGACCGCGTAACCGAACGAGAGCGCGGGCATGAGCGTGCCGAACACCGGCGCGATCCGGTCCAGCCGGCGGCCACCGAGCAGCAGCACAGCTGCACCGACCAGTGGTAGCAAGATCAGCAGCCAGGTCGTGGCGAAGACACCCTCGGCCGGCTGCACGGATTCCATTTGAGTCAGCACACTCTGTCCTTACCTGCCTCTACCAGCCCTACAGCTTCAGCAGGCTCTCGTCGTCAACGGACGCCGACCTGCGGGTGCGGAAGATCGTGACGATGATCGCCAGTCCGACGACCACCTCGGCCGCGGCGATCACCATGACGAAGAATGCGATGATCTGGCCGTCGATGTTTCCGTGCATCCTGGCGAACGTAACGAACGCCAGGTTGCACGCGTTGAGCATCAGCTCGATGCTCATGAAGGCGATCAGCGCGTTGCGCCGGACGAGCACACCCACGCCGCCGATGGCGAACAGAAGTGAGGCGAGAACGAGGTACGCGGTCGGGCTCACTGCTGGTCACCTTCCAGCTCGCCGGGCTCGTGCTTGGTGAACTCGTCCGAGGGACGCACCGCGCCGCGGGCGACCAGGGCGGTCGGCACCGACTCGTCGCTGGTCGTGCCGTCCGGCAGCAGCGCCGGTGTGTCGACCGCGTTGTGCCGGGCGTACACGCCCGGGCTGGGCAGCTGCGAGGCCGCTACCCCACTGCCCGATGCGAAACGCTGCTCGGCCAGTTCCCGCTGCCCGGGCCGGCGAATCAGCCGTTCCTGGTGAGTGAGCACCATCGCGCCGAGCGCCGCGGTGATCAGCGTCGCGGCCACGATCTCGAACGACCAGACGTACCGGGAGAAGATCGCGTCGGCGATGGCGGGGACGCTGCCCTCCGGAGCCGCGCCGGCGAGCCCGACCCAGTCCGAGAAGACCGCTCGGCTCACGACGGCGACGAGCAGAACCCCGAGGCCGAGACCGGCCAGGATCGCCGCGACCCGCTGCCCACGGATCGTCTCGACCCGCGAGTCACTGGCAT
>DATHUM010000052.1:0-5153 GCA_035462225.1 Jiangellaceae bacterium
CGGCCGCGGCCTCGGAGTCGCGCAAGTGGCGGCTGGCGGCGAGGTACTCCTGCTCGTCACCGGACAGGGCGATGCCGGTACGGGCCTGCCAGCTCTCGGCTTGCTCTAGCCGAGAGCCGCGCAGCGCGAAGCTCGGATCACGATCGGACTCGATCCATTCCCGCGCTGAAGTGTTCACCCGCCGGTGGAGGAGCAGATCATCGCGTTGCTCGTCGATCCAGCCGCGCAGCCGGGGCCATTCCCGCAGCAGCGACTCATGGGCCACTTCGACTGTCGGGCCGCGGGTAACCGGGTCGCTGTCGAAGGACAGCAACCGGAACGTGCCGTACTGGTTGATGACGAGATCCAGCGCACGCTGGTCGACCGCGAGCCCGCTGAGCTCTGACCGCCGCACCCTGCGCCGGCTGTCCCCCGCCGCGTCCTCGTCAACGGTGACCAACCGGAGGAAGAGTTGGTGAGCGACCGCCCGCGCGGTCGGAGACAGCTCGTCGTACAGCGCTTCGGCGCGGCGACCCAGTGCGCCCAGGACCCCTCCGGTCGCTTCGTACCCGGCGATCGTCAGCTGGTCGCCTTCCCGGGCGGCGAACAGTTCGGTGAGTGCGTACTGCAGGAGCGGGAGCCCGCCCGGCTGATTCTCGACGTCGGCGATCACCTTGGTGACCAGTCCGGGTTCGACTTCGACGCCGACGGCGCGAGCCGGTGCCGCGATGGCCTGGGCGAGGCCTTCGGCGGACATCGGAGCAACGGTGATCAAACCATCCCTGAGCACACCGGCGAAATCGGGGTACTCCAGCGGCCGGTGGAAGTAGTCGGCCCGCATGGTCAGAATCACCCGGATTCGGCTGCGCTGGTCCTGGGCCACGGACACGAGGTTCTCTAGGAAGCGTCGCCGAGTCGGTTCCGACGAGACCGCGGAGAACAGCTCCTCGAACTGGTCGATGATCAGCACGAGCGTGCTGCTGTCCGATGGCAATATCTGCTTGGTCACGCGGAGCAGCCCGCGGTCGTCCGCGCCGAGGTCGTCCGCCAGGCCCGGCGGGTTGTCCACCGCTACCCGCAGCAGCGCCGCCGCCAGCTCCTCGAACGGGTACGACCCCGGGAACATCTCGGTGACCAGCCAGCCCCTCGAGCCCGGCAGGCCGCCGGCTCTGAGCCGAGGGACGATGCCGGCCCTGACGACCGACGACTTGCCGCTCCCGGACGGGCCGACGACGGACACGACGGGGTTGGTACGCACGGCCCTGAGCAGCTCGTCGACGAGGGGTTCGCGTCCATGGAAATCCAGTGCGTCGGTCTCGAGGAACGCCCGCAGCCCCTTGTAAGGATTGCGTACCGGAGCGGTGCTGTGGGGCCGGCTGCCTGGCGCCGCGGCCGCCACGACGTCTGCACCGACAGCCTGCCGCACCGCGCGGAGCAGATCGTCGACCCGTTGGTACCTGTTGGCCGGCTGGTCGTCGGTAGCGCGCCTCAGCACGCCGTCCAGCTCCGGGGGCAGGGCACCGGGCATCGTGGCCATTGGCGGCATCGGCCCACGCGCCGGTGGCCGGTGCCCGGTCAGCAGCTCGAAGATCAACACCCCGAGGCTGAACACGTCGGATGCCGGGCCCTGTGGTTCGCCTCTCAGCTCTTCGGGAGGGACGTACGACAGTGATGTCGTCATCGGGGCGCCCGCGTCGTCGGTCAACCGGGCGGCGATGCCGAAGTCGGACAGGTAGGCGTTGCCGTCGGCGTCGAGTAGGACGTTGGCCGGCTTGACGTCCCGGTGCACGACGCCATGACGGTGCGCGTACGAAAGGGCGTCGCCGACCTGGTCCAGCAGCCGGAGGGCGGAAGGCAGGTGCCAGCCCCCGCGGCGCAGCGCGACGGCAAGACTCCCCCCTCGCAGCAGCGGCGTGACGAGATACGCCCCGCCGGGGTCGCGCCAGTAGTCGAAGAGGGGGACCACATGGGGGTGCTCGAGCTGGGCGACGGTGCGGGCCTCGGACTCGAACCGAAGCACGAAATCGGGGTGGTTCGCGTATTCGGGCCGGATCATCTTGACTGCGACCTCACGTCCGACCGAAGGCTGGTACGCGCGGTGCACGACCCCGAAATCGCCCTGACCAAGTGGTTCCCTGAGCTCGTAGCCGCGCACCATCCGCGCATGGTCCACCGGCGGCGGCGACGGGACCTCGGGTGCGGGCCGCTGCTCGAGCGCCGGATCCTGTTCGAGGATTCGCTGCTGGAGATCACGCATCTCCGACGAGGGATCGATTCCCAGCTCGTCATTGAGATAGGCCCGGGTCTGCTGGAACACGGTGAGCGCCTCGACCTGCCGCCCGGACCGGTAGAGCGCGAGCATCTGCTGGGCGCGGAAGCGTTCGCGGACCGGATGGTCTCGGGTCAGGGTTTCCAGCTCACCGATCACCTGCGCGTGATTGCCGATCGCCAAGTCCGCATCGATCCGGTGTTCGACAGCGGCCAGCCGCAAGTCGTTGAGCCGGATGACCTCGGAGGCGAGTGCCGGGGCGTTGCCGAGGTCGCCATAGGCCGGACCTCGCCAGAGCTCCAGGGCCTGCACGAGAGCGTTGCGTGCGGCTGCGGGGTCGGCCGGCAGTTGCCGGCGCGCCTGGTCCAGCAGTTGCTCGAAGAGCAGGACGTCGAACGACCGGGCATCGACGTTCACTAGATATCCGTCGCCGGTCCGCACGATCTGCTCTGCGCCGAGTTCTCTGCGCAGGGTCGAGATGTAGACGTGCAATGTGCTTCTCGCCGCTTCGGGCGGCCGACCCGACCACACGGCGTCGATGAGCGCGTCCTGAGGGACGGTCTGGCCGGCACGAGCGAGCAGCACCGCGAGCACCAGCCGTTGGCGTGGCCCGCCGAGCGGCCGCTCCTGGCCGTCGACGACGGCCGAGAGCGGCCCTAGCGCTCGGTACTCCACAGCATTCCTCCCGCGGTCTGTGTGCCGTTCGGCCAGACCAGGATGACCGACGGTTCTTAATGTGGAGTTGTACGGCGCTTAACTCGCGCCCCGGCCAGGGATACCGGCCAGGGCGCGGGCATGAGCCGTCGCTGGCGAATAGTTCGAATTGTCCGATTCTCGGAGTCAGTGCGAGCCGTGATCACCGACAGTGATGTCGCAGTCCGCCGGTGCCTGGACGCCCTCGGTGATGGTCAACGGTCCTTGCTCCGGAACCTCGAAGAAGGTCGCCATGACCACCGTTTCGCCTTCGGCAGCCGAGTTGAACGCAGTATGCACGTTCCCGTCGCCCGGATCGACGAAGACGGTGCCGGCCGGGTACGGCCGGTCGACGCAGTCGGTCGCCTGCACATAGGTGAGCTCGCCCTGGATCACGTTGGCGATCACCGGGCCGGGGTGGGTGTGCCATGGGAATTGCGCGCCGGGTTGCACCGTGATCCGCGCGACCGCGGTGCGCGAGGCGTCACTCATGTTCAGCACGTTCGTCGCCTGCCCGTCCAGTTTGACCTTGAACTGCCCACTGACGTCGTCGGTGAACTCGCTTCGTGGTGTGAGCATCTCGACGTCGATGGGCGGGCGGTCTGCCGTCGTTTCGGCCACGGTGCCCGAATACTGTTCGGCTCGTGTCGTGAGCCAGTCCAGGTAGGCGTTCTGCACCGCCGCGTAGCCGTCGCGCGCCTGCACCCCCGGCGGTGCGGCCACATCGGGCTGGTCGGCGGCGGCTGTGCCACATCCGGCCAGCGCGAGTGCGATGGCGAGGACGGACATGATCGTTCGTCGCATTTTGTCTCCTTGTCGATGGCGCTGGGCGCCGGTTGTATGGACGCCGACCAGCGTTTGCCTGCGGCCTTGGAATCGAGCAGGAGCACGCTTGGTACTGGCTTAAAGCAGTGCGGCCCGGTGCGCGGAGGCCCGAAACAGTCATGAATGGGACGGCGAGCCATTACGCGCGGGCCATGTACATGTCGCGTTCGGAGCCATAGAGTCGCCATGTTGTCCGATACAACTCGGGGGGTGGAGGAGAGCGATGTCGCTCATCAACTCAGTTCGCCGCCGCACGGTGGTCGGCAGTATTGCCGCGGCCGTACTGGTGGTACCGCTGGCCGTCACGAGCACGGTTGCAGCCCAGGGCGCGCCGCCGGAGCGGCCGGCCTTTACCTTGACGATCCTGCACAACAACGATGGCGAGTCCCGGTTGACCGGTGCGCCGGGCCAGCCGGACTTCGGCGGCGTCGCACGGTTCGCGACGCTCGTCGACGATCTTCGCAAGGAGGCGACCACTGGCAGGCCGGAAGCGGGTCAGGCCGGCCACCGCGGCGTGGTACTGCTGTCGTCCGGTGACAACTTCCTGGCCGGTCCGGAGTTCCAGGCCAGCCTCGACAAGGGTGTTCCGTTCTACGACTCGCTGGCGCTGAGCCGGATCGGCTATGACGCCATGGCCATCGGCAACCACGAGTTCGACTTCGGGCCGGACGTGCTGGCCGATTTCATTGAGAGCTTCGGCGCCAACCGGCCGCCGTTCGTGTCCGCCAACCTCGACGTCAGTGACGAGCCGCGGCTCGCCGCCCTTGCCGACGACGGGACGATCGTGGCCAGCACAGTCGTCCGCGAGCGTGGTGAGCGGATCGGCATCGTGGGCGCCACTACGCCGCTGCTGCGCGCGATCTCGAGCCCACGGAACGTCAAGGTTCTCGATGATGTCGTCGGGCTTGTCCAGGACCAGGTGGACGCGATGACCGCGGCCGGCGTTGACAAGATCATCTTTATCAGCCACCTGCAGAACATCAACGAGGACCGCGCCCTGGTGCCGATGCTCAGCGGGGTTGACGTCGCGATCGCCGGAGGTGGCGACGAACTGCTGGCCAACGACGGCGATCTGCTGGTCCCTGGAGACACGCGAGCGATCGACCCGACGACCGGACAGCCGTTCACATATCCGATCTTCGCCACCAACGCGGATGGCGCCGAGGTCCCCATCGTCACGACCGCCGGCGACTACAAGTACGTCGGTCGCCTGGTCGTGAACTTCGACAAGGACGGCGACGTCATCAGTACTGACGAGTCCAGTGGGCCGGTCCGGGTCTCGGGCATCGCCCCCGATGCCGTCGAGGCGGACAGCTGGATCCAGGCCAACGTCGTCGAGCCGGTCGCCGAGTTCATCGCCGATCTCGCCGAGAACGTGATCGCCCAG